>SYHD01000120.1 GCA_005799265.1 Planctomycetia bacterium
AATCCGTCGCTCGCGCGTCCGGCTAACGAAAACGAAGGATTGTCGGTGTTCGACATCGTTCTGGCCGCGTCACTGGAGGTGCGTGGCGCGGTCGTCTATGCGACGTTCGTCGTCGTGCTGGTGTTCGTGCCCGTGTTCTTCCTGACCGGGTTGCAAGGCCGGCTGTTCGCGCCGCTCGGGTTGGCGTACGTGTTGGCAGTGCTGGCGTCGCTGGTGGTTGCCGTCGTGGTCACGCCCGCGCTGTCGATGCTGCTCTTGCCGGGCGCAGGCCATACACACGAACCGCCACTGCTCGCCTGGCTGCAATTCGGCTACGAACGGCTCCTGCGCGCTGCCGATCGCTTCTGGCTCTTTGGCATCGTCGGCATGACGGCGTTGGTTATCCTGGCGATCGTCGCGTTCGCGCAATTCGGGGGCGCCTTCCTGCCCGAACTCAGGGAATCGCACTACGTCATCCACACGCGCGGTTTGCCGGGCACGTCGTTGCCACAAACGCTGGCGATGGGCAAGAAGCTCTCCGTCGAACTGCGTGAAGACTCCGCCGTCAAGAGCGTGACCCAACTCGCGGGTCGGCCGGAACTTGGCGAGGACACCTGGGGCGTCGAATACAGCGAGATCGAGGTACCCCTACATCGCAACCGCGCCGACGACTTGCGCACGGCCGAGAAACGGCTCAAAGAGGTCGCCGCGCGGACGCCCGGCGTATCTACCGAGGTCTTCACGTTCCTCTCTGAACGCATCAAGGAGTTGCTCGCGGGGACGCCCGCGGCGCTGGCGATCCACGTACAGGGTGAATCGCTCGAGGGCATCGACAAGACGGCGGCGAATATCGCGTCGCTCCTCAATTCGGTGGAAGGCAAAGTCAACGTCCGCGTCGAGCCGCAGAGCGGGCAGCCGGAGATTGTCGTGCGTGTTCGTCCCAAGGACGCCGCGCGCTTGCGTTTTCGCCCCGTGCAGATCCTCGATGCCGTGCAGACTGCGTTTCAGGGCAGCGAGGTCGGCCAGGTGTACCACGGCCCGCGCACCATCGACCTGCGTGTGTTCCTTGCCGCCGAGCATCGCCGCGATCTCCAGTCGATCAAGAATCTATGGCTCACGGCGCCGGCGCTGGCGAAGAATGCCGAGCCGACGCACGTCGCGTTGCACGAAGTCGCCGATGTATTTCTTTCCGACGGCCGTTTCCTGATCGCCCACGAAGATGGCCTGCGCCGGCAGCAGGTGACGTGCAACGTCGAGAAACGCGACCTCACCTCATTCGTTGCCGAGGTCGAGCGCAAGGTCGAGGCTCTCAAAGCAAAGCCCGATTTTCCCGCCGGCATTCTCATCAAACTCACCGGCGAACACGAGGCGCGCGGCAGCGCCGTCCGCGAATTGCTCTTCTGGTCCGCGCTCGCCGGCGTCGGCATCCTCGTTCTGCTCTGGCTCGCCTACGGCAGCGTCGGCCGCGTCTTACTAATTTTGGTCAACCTGCCGTTTGCCCTGGTCGGCGGCGTCTTCGCGGTCTGGGTGCAGGGCGGCGTGCTCGACGTCGGCGCGCTGATTGGCTTCGTTACGCTCTTCGGCATCACCACGCGCAATAGCATGATGATGGTCTCGCACTGGCAGCACTTGCACGAGGAAGAAAAGATGCCGTGGAGCGCCGAGCTGATCTTCCGCGGTGCGCGGGAACGCCTGGCCCCGGTGCTGATGACAGCCCTGGTGACGGGCCTGGGCCTGCTGCCGATTGCGTGGGGTTCGGGCGAAGCGGGCCGCGAGATCGAAGGCCCGATGGCGTGCGTTATCCTCGGCGGGTTGGCGACATCAACGCTGCTCAACTTGCTGCTCTTGCCGGTCGTCTATCGCCGCGTCACCGCCTGGGCCAATGAAGCGTAGGGCACAGTGGCCGATGAATCCCCCAGGACGGCGAAAAATTCCGAGTCTTATGTGGTTTCGGAAGAGGGGTGTACTGGACTTGGTATCACTCCACGTCTTCCGGCGGCTTCAGAAGCTCTGGCTTGGCCATGAATTCGCTTAGGTCCAGTTTGCCGCGCTGCTCTGCTTCCAGCAGTTTCAGGCGTTGTTCCAATTCTTTCAGCGTCGTTCGCATCTCGCGCAGCAGCACGCTCGGGTCGTCCTTGGCCTTGATGCGCGGCACTTCGGGGTAGCCGAGCTGGCGTTGCAGGGCGGCGAAGAGATAGAGCGGATCGCGGCCACGATTGGCCTTGGCGATGCGGCCTTCCTTCTCGCCAAACAGCGGCGGCAGCGGCGGCGCGTAGTCGGGCGTATGCCGGCGCTGATCGGCCACATACCATTCCGAACGCACATAGATGAGGTCCGCGAAATCGACGCCGCCAATCTGTCGGCGCACAAAGTCGATGTAGCCCTTCCACAAGTCGTCGAAATGCGGATCCCCCTGCATCACGCGCAAACCTTCTTCATAGCCGAGCCGATTACGGCTCAGCGACTCGAATTGATAGACGAACAATCCCTGTGGCGACGGCGTGGCGGCGAGATACCCCGCCTCCCGTTCGAGCAGCAGCAAGGCGATATCGATGCTGAAGCGATTGCGCGCATCCTCGGCCTGGGTGACCACGAACGCCTGAAACGGCGTGAAGTAATGCAGCAGACGGGTGAAGCCGGAAGAGAGCAGCCCGGAGTGCTTGAGTTCGGTGGAGATGAACTGGATCGCCATCGGCAGACGCGTGATGGCGAGGATCTCTTCGTGAAGGCGTTCGAGCACGATCTGCGTGGGGATCTGTTCGTCGAACATCCGCTCGCGCAGCGTCCGAAAAAAGTAGGTTTGCTCGATGTATTCTTCGCGATCCAGGATGGCGGACATTGGGGCCTCGGCATTGCGTTGATGAGTGGGACGGCCCACCATCGAAAACAGACGGTTCGCTATCGATTATAGCCGCGGATCCAGCGGCGCGTAGCTCGCGATCACCGCCATCGCCGAGCGCAGTCCATCGACCGCCGCGCTGACGATGCCGCCCGCGTAGCCGGCGCCTTCACCAACGGGGTATAGCCCCGCGAGGCCCGGGGCTTCGCGCGTGCGGTCATCGCGGACGATACGCACCGGTGAACTGCCGCGCGATTCTGGGCCGACCAAGCATGCTTCTTGTAGGAACTTGCCGTGCCAGCGGCGATCGAGCAGCGGCAATCCTTGCATCAATGCGTCGCGAATGACCGGCGGCACAAGTTCGGCGATCGCGGCCAGCGCCAGGCCGCGCGGGTAGCTGCACGCGGGTAAGCTCGTTGTTGCCCGGCCGGCGAGGAAGTCTTTTGCTCCTTGAATCGGGCAGGCGTATCCGCCGCGGCCGATCTCGAAGGCACGCTTCTCGTACTGCTGTTGTAAGCGCACACCCGCCAATACGTCGTTGCCGCCGAAGTGCTCGACCGGAACCGTGACGACGAGGCCGCTGTTGGCGAACGGTGAATCGCGTTTCGACAGGCTCATGCCGTTCGTGCAGAAGTAGCCTTCCTCGGAAACGCTCGGGATGATGTGCCCGCCGGCACACATGCAGAAGGTAAAGAGGTCGTGCCCGCCGCGCGCGACCAGATTGTAATCCGCGGAACCGAGTTTCGATTCCAGATGTGTCGGCCCGTATTTGACGCGGTTGACGGTCTCCTGCGGCTGTTCGATGCGCACGCCCATCTGGAACGGTTTCTGCACCATCGGCACGTTGCGGCGGACGAGCATCTCGATGGTGTCGCGCGCGCTGTGCCCGATCGCGAGCAGCACCACGTCGGCGGCGATGTAGCCGGACGACGTCGCGATGCCGCGCAAGCCAGCCGGCGACATGTCAATATCCTCGACGCGGCAATGGAAGCGCACCTCGCCGCCGAGCGCTTCGATGCGTCGGCGAATCGCTTTAACGACCGCGGGGAGCCGATTGCTGCCAAGGTGCGGGCGATAATCGTAGAGAATCGACGGCTTCCCCTTGCATTCGGCGAACAACTCCAGCACGCGGCGCACGTCCGGTCCGCTTGAGCGGCACGTCAACTTGCCGTCGCTGAACGTGCCGGCGCCGCCTTCGCCGAACAGATAATTGCTCTCCGGATCGAAGGCGCCGCCGGCGTCGAAACGGGCGACATCGCGAATGCGCTGGCGTACGGCCGGGCCGCGTTCGAGAACGAGCGGTTGATAGCCTTGCTCGGCAAGAAAGTAGCCGGCGACCAGGCCCGCCGGCCCGGAGCCGACGATGATCGGGCGATGCCTCAATGGCTGCGTTCCGTGCGTTGGCATCGTGAACGCAGGCTCTTGATGGCGATCGATGACGAGCTCGCGATGCCTGCGTTGGGCGCGCGTCATCAGGCGGTCTTCGTCGTCGTGCAGAGTCAATTCGGCCGCGTAGACGAAGTGCAGGGAATCCTTGACGCGGGCATCGAGACTCTTGCGAAGAATGCGGCAATTTGCGATCAACGCCGGCGCGATGCCAAGTGCGCGCGCCAGATAGCCGGGCAAGGCCGACTCCGGCTCGTCGATGCTCAAACGTAAGTTGGCGATGCGAATCGACATGACATCCAAAATTACCGTTGGGGCGGATCGTCGCTTGCGGTTTCGCGCAGCGATCGTGCGACGATCGCGCGAAACCGCAAGCGAGCCGCGTGAAATCGGAAACAGCACGATTATCTTATCATGAATTCTTCGTGTACCCTGTTGTATTTCCGCGCCAGCTCGTTACCATACCGCCATCCTCTTTCGCGGAGCTTCGCATGAAACGTCTCCTCGTCGCAGCGTTCGTCGTCTTCATCGTCGGCGGTACCGTCGTCATCTCCGGTGGCGTTGGCAGCGGCGCGAAGATTTTTTTCCCGAAGGAAGAACGCAACCCGGTCACGCATCTGCGCTGGAACGAGGCGGACGAGCAATTCCAGTTCGCCATCGTCAGCGATCGCACCGGCGGACATCGCGCCGAGATTTTTTCGCAGGCCGTCGAAAAGATCAACCTCATGCAGCCCGCGTTCGTCCTCTCCGTCGGCGATCTCATCGAAGGGGGCAAAAAGCCCGATGACAAACTCGCGGCTGAGTGGAAAGAGTTCGACGGCTTCGTCAACAAGCTGACGATGCCGTTCTTCTACGTGCCGGGCAATCACGATGTTGCCACCAAGGAATCTGCCAAGTTCTGGCAGGACAAGCTCGGCCGGCGCTACTACCATTTTGTCTATCGCAACGCGTTATTCTTGATCCTCAATGGCGACGATCCCCCCGGCTCGACAGGCCTAGGCAAAGAGCAGATCGCCTGGGCGAAGAAAGTTCTCGCTGACAACGCAAGCGTGAACTGGACCATCGTCGCCCTCCATCATCCGCTCTGGAATGCCAACAACGGCGCCAAGAATGGCTGGGGCGAAATCGAAAAGTCGCTCAATGGGCGCAGCTACACCGTTTTCTGCGGCCATGTGCATCGCTACCAGCAATGGGTCCGCCAGGGGATGAACTACTATCAACTCGCGACCACCGGCGGCAGCAGCAAGGTGCGCGGCATCGAGTTCAAGGAGTTTGATCATTTCGTCTGGGTGACCATGAAAAAGGATGGCCCTGTTCTCGCCAACATCCTACTCGATGCGGTCCATAACGAAAGCCTGGCGTCGGTCAAGACCGTGGAACCGGGATCCACCACCGCGAAACGGCTGGTGACGCATTCGCTCAAGGGCTTCGTTTACTACGAAGGAACGCCTATCCCCGGCGCCGTCGTCACGTTTTCCAGCGACAAGGGTCCGGCCAAGGGAATTACAGCCCAGGGCAATGTGGAAGCGGACGGCTCCTTCCAACTCACGACCTACAAGGCGTTCGACGGCATTCCCGCCGGCGAATACAAGATCGCCGTCAGCCTGGCCGCGAACAAGGGGGGCCCGCTGCCCGCACGCTACACGACCGCCGCCAAGTCGAGCCTGTCGGCGACGATCAATCCAGGGATGAATCAAGTCGTGCTGGAATTGAAGAAGTGAGATTCCGGCTAAACTCGAGATGGCGAAGCAAATGTTGCGAACGGCCGCGATTCACTTCACGTTACTCGTCGGCGCGGTCGTGATCTTCTTCGCGATCGATGCCTGCGGACCTCTACGGCACGCGGCGCCGGCGTTGCCGAACGATGCGTCAGACGGTCAGATCCCTCCGCTCGTCCATGTCCTGATGACGTTGACGGCTGTCATCACACTCGGTTGGATCCTCGGCAAATTGCTGCGCTTGATCGGTCAGCCTCCCGTGATCGGCGAGGTCGCGGCGGGGATTCTGCTTGGGCCATCGCTGCTGGGGCGCGTATGGCCGGCGGGGGCGAGCTTTCTGCTGCCCGACTCGGCGGCGTCGTTCCTGGGCGTGATCGCGCAGATAGGTATTATTCTTTATATGTTCCTGATCGGCCTGGAGATGAATCTGGGGGAGTTCAAGGGCCGCGCCGCGGCGACGCTCACGATTGCACACGCCAGCATGGCCGTGCCGTTCGTGCTTGGCGCGGCCCTGGCGCTGGTGCTTTTTCCGCGGCTGGCGAGCGAGGATGTGTCATTCACGAGCTTCGCGCTCTTCATCGGCGTGGCGCTGTCGATCACGGCGTTTCCCGTGCTGGCGCGCATCCTGACCGATCTGCGCATGCACAAGACGCCGTTGGGCACGCTCGCATTGGCGTGCGCGGCGTCGAATGACGCGGCCGCCTGGTGTCTGCTGGCGTTGGCCGTCGGCGTCGCGAAAGCGCAGGTCGGCGGCGGACTGTTCGTGATCGGCGGCACGTTCGTCTATCTGGCATTCATGCTTCTGCTCGTGCGTCCCCTTGCGGCGCATTGGCTCGCCCAAACCGGCCCCGCCGCGCTGACGCGCGGCGGCCTCGCACTCGTCTTCGTGGCGCTGCTCCTGTCGGCGCTGACGACCGAGTGGATCGGCCTGCACGCTATCTTCGGCGCGTTCGTTCTCGGCGCGGTCATACCGCACGACAGCGTCGTGGCGCGCACGCTGTCTGGAAATTTTGCGGACTTCGTGACTGTGCTGCTTCTGCCCGCCTTCTTCGCCTTCACGGGATTGCGCACCGAATTCGGCCTGGTCGCTGGCATTGAGGCGTGGCTGTTGTGCGCGTCGATCATGGTAGTTGCAACGTTCGGCAAGTTCGGAGGCGTCTACCTGGCCGCGCGCGCTGTCGGGATTGACTGGCGTCAATCGTCCGCGCTCGGCGTCCTTATGAACACACGCGGCTTGATGGAACTGATCGTCCTCAACGTCGGCCTCGAACTCAGGATCATTTCGCCGACGCTCTTCGCGATGATGGTGCTGATGGCCCTGGTCACAACGCTGGCAACAACTCCGATTCTGCGCCTGCTGGGCGTGACGCCGAATCACGACGCTCATGATGAACACGGCACGGCTTGAGGGGGCCATACGTTCAGAGTAGGTGCTGGTTTCGCAAGCCTGAAGGAAACGTGTCAGTAGCAGCATTGGTCACCGTTCACCTCCCCTCTCCCCCTGTACTCAGGGGGAGAGGGGTCGGGGGTGAGGGGGAAGCACAGAAAGTTGCGCGACGCTCTAACCCCTCACCCCCGGCCCCTCTCCCCTGAGTACAGGGGAGAGGGGGGAACGGTTACGAATCCTCAAGTTCCCCGCGTGTCCCAACCGATACTATCTCTGGTTCCCCTCCACCTCACATAGCTTGCGCGCGCCATGAAGGCACTCCCGAAGATTCCTGGCTACGAACTCCTCACCTGTTTGGGCGGCGGCGTCATCACCAGCGTCTATTCGGCGCGCTCGGCCGAGAACGACACGCGCTGTGCCGTCAAAGTGCTGCGCCCCGACTGGGAGGATCAGCCCGTCGCCGTCAAGCTATTGCAACGTGAGGTGCGGGCGTGCCTGGCAGTGCAGCATCCGCATCTGGTGCGGCTCGTCGAACAGCATGTGATGGTCGCACCTTATTTTTTGGTGATGCAGTACCTCGAAGGCGAATCGCTGCGCCGGGTCATCCGTCGCGATTTTTCCATCGACATCCGCACCGCGGTGTGGATCGCCCGCCAGATGGCCGAGGCGCTCGCCGCGCTGCATCGCAAAGGCTTCATTCACGGTGACGTCAAGCCTGAGAACATTCGCCTCGTGGACGTCGGCAAGGCGGTCCTGCTCGATCTCGGCTTCACCCATCGGCCCGGCGAAAATGCGTCATTCATCGAAAAGGGCTACGTCCTCGGAACCGTCAATTATCTTGCCCCCGAATTGTGCGGCCAAGAGCCCAAGGATGACGCGCGGGCCGACATTTACAGCCTCGGCGTGACGCTCTTCGAGATGCTGACCGGCAAGCTTCCCTTTCCGAATGGCACGCCGCTGGAGGTGATGCATCGGCACCGCATCGAGGACCCGCAGCTCTTGACGGATGTCCTGCCTGATGCGCCGGCCGCCGTCACCGAGTTGCTCGACGCCATGATGTCGCGCGCCCCCAATGATCGGCCCAGCGCAGGCAAGGTCTTGCAGCAGTTGATTCAGTGCGAAATCGCCAGTCTGGGCAAAGGATATCTGCGCCTGGCCGCCTGAGCGCCGCTTGCAGTTTAGCGTTCGCGTGCTCGAGTCCGAACGCTGAGCCGCAAGCGGCAATTCCAAGAATTCCGCAATCACTTCGCGTTTCGCGGCATACAATAGAAATGAAGATCTCATGCTGATCTTCGGAGCTGTGGGTTGTCCTGCGCCACACTAAAAACAAGGAACCCTCCTATGATTGATCTTGTCTCGGAAATCCGCCACCTCAAGAAGCAGAAAAACGCGACCATCCTCGCCCACTACTATCAAGACGGCGATATTCAGGAGCTCGCCGACTTCACCGGCGACAGCCTCAAACTGGCTCGCGCCGCCACACGGGTCGAGACGCCGACCATCGTCTTCTGCGG
>SYHD01000121.1 GCA_005799265.1 Planctomycetia bacterium
GCTTCACCGCGAGCGCTAAACAAAGCAAAAAAATTTGGAACAATTCCTCCCTCCTCGTCCAATAGATGGTGTGAATCGTGGCTTCGAGGCATCAGTGATGGCGACCCGAACCTCTCACGGATATTGTGCGCCGATCGCCGTCCTTGACGAGGCGAGCGACGGCGAATTGTTGGACCAATTCATCGCCGCCAAGAACGAAGCCGCGTTCGCGGAGTTGGTGCGCCGTCATGCCTCGATGGTGCTGGGCGTGTGCCGGCGCGTGCTGCACAACGTCCACGATGCCGAGGATTGCTTCCAGGCGGTTTTTCTCGTCCTGGTGCGCAAGGCCGACACGATCCATCCCCGGCAAATGGTGGGAAACTGGCTCTATGGGGTTGCCTATCGCACTGCCCTCGAAGCGCGGAAGCTGGCAGCCAGGCGGCGGATCATGGAACGAAAAAAACCGGCCATCGTGCCGGACGACGAACGCTCCCGTGAACTCTGGCACGACCTCGGCCCGCTGCTCGACCAAGAGTTGAATCGGCTGCCCGAAAAATACCGGGCGGTTCTGGTTGCGTGCGACCTCGCAGGCAAGACGCGCGCGGAAGCCGCCCGTGAGCTTGGCCTGCCCGAGGGCACGGTCGCCAGCCGTCTGGCGCGCGGACGCGCGTTGCTGACGAAGCGCATGACGCGGCACTCTTTCGTGATGACAACCACGGGCCTGACGGCTCTCTTGCTCGAACATGCCGCCGCCGACGTGCCGGAAACGTTGCTGACGGCGACAATCGACGCGGGATCGCTTCTTGCCGCGGGGCAATCGACGAACGGCGTGATCTCGCGCAACGTCGCCGCGCTGACCGACGCGGTCGTACACGGCTTTGTCCTGGCCAATATCAAGCTCGCCGGCGCCGCGCTGATGATTTTGCTCGCGCTGGGCCTTGGAGTGGGAGCGCTGCTGCCAACGGCCCAGGCGGAACGCAGACCGGGGTTCAACAATCCGGATACACAGAAGGGGATCCTGGAACCGAAGAAAGCCAAGCCCAAGCTCGTGTCCGATTGCATCGTCCAGAAAGTCGACCATGACAACCAGACGATCGAGGCCGTTGCATCCGCCTCGACCTCCGCGGGAGACGAGCCGGCGCGTTACGACTTGCATGTCGGCCCCGGCACGCAGATACGCATCAACGGCCAGGAAGCCACGCTCGCCGAGGTTCCTGTGAGCGCCGCGGTCAATCTCGAGTGGGTCGGCGACGCCAACGGCAGACCCTTGGCCGTTCGCATCGAAGTCGTCGGCAAATGGATCGACGGACTTGTGCAGGCCGTCAGCGCTGAATCGATGACGGTTGCGGCCAATGATATTGACAAGCAGTCCTTTGACCTCGATCCGCATGCCTGGGTCGTCATCGACGGCAAAAAAACCAAGCTCGGCGATATCAAGGCGAAGATGTGCGTCAAGGTGAAAGTAACCGACGGGAAGCCGCGCGTCGTCGGCATCAACGCCACCGGCAAAAAAGTGAAGGGGGCCGTAAAGAGCGTCGATGCCGGCAAGAAGACGATTGCGCTCGATGGCGTCGCCGAGGCCGTCACGGTCGCCGACGCGGCGCCGATCCTCATCGACGGCAAAAAGGGGACGCTAACAGAGTTGAAGACGGGCGCCCGCGTCACGCTGCAAATGTCGGCCCTGGACGGACCTGGGATCGTCGTCGCGATTCGCTGCGACAACAGGCCGTGATTTCTCCGCCTGATACGCCTTACGAACCATGACCAGTGGGGATCGCTGCGGCAAAAACGCTCGATTACAGTCGCGGCTCGTGGAATCAACCTGCCCGTCGTCCCAGACTTTTCCTAGAATGATTAGCATATAGAAACCAATGTTCCGTCAGTCCGGTTGTCCTGGAGGTGGCCCTTGGCCCAGATTGTTTTCACGATCACGATTTTCGTCAGCGCCTTCATGCTGTTTCTCGTCCAGCCTCTCATCGGCAAACTCATCCTGCCGAAGCTCGGCGGCACCCCGCAAGTGTGGAACACCTGCATGGTGTTCTTCCAGACCGCCCTCTTGGCCGGCTATGCCTACACGCACACCGTCAGCACCCGGCTCAAATTGCGGCAGCAACTCGTCTTTCACGCGGCGATGCTCGGCGTGCCAATCCTGATGCTGCTGGCCTTTCCCATGTACGCTTACGTGCAGGGCTGGACGCCGCCGACCGACGGCAATCCGATTCCCACGACGCTTCTGCTCTTGGCGACCGTTGTCGGCGTGCCGTTCTTCGTCGTTTCGACCAGCGCTCCGCTCCTGCAAAAATGGTTCGCCTACAGCGGACATCCGAATGCAAAGGATCCCTATTTCCTCTACTCCGCCAGCAACGCTGGCAGCCTGTTGTCGCTGCTCGTCTATCCCACCGGCATCGAGCCTGCGCTGTTCCTGGAAACGCAAACATACGTGTGGTTCGGCGGTTACGCGATTTTGGGCGCCCTGATTGTTTATTGCGCGTTCCTCATCTTCCAGACCGCTCCTTCCGACGAGCAAATCGCCGCGGAAGCCAACAGAATGGACGTGGCCCCCGCACCTGAATCAGCGACGCACGCCCCGGCCCCCGCTCCCATTCCCGCCGCGGAAGCAAGCACGGCCGTCAAGTCTGGTCCAGCGCCCGCGACAGGGCGCGGCATTCAGCGCAAGAAAGGCACGAAGCTGCCCGGCCATGCGGACGACGACGCTCCGGCCGCCGCGTCGGCGCCCGTGCAAATCAAGGTCCGTGGCGCGATCGCGCCCGTAGACAACTGGCGCCGCCTCCGCTGGATCCTGCTCGCCGCCGTGCCGTCGAGCCTCATGCTCGGCGTGACCAGCTATATCTCGACCGACCTGTCGCCGTTCCCGCTCGTGTGGGTGATTCCTTTGGCGCTGTATCTGCTCTCGTTCATCCTCGTGTACATGAAGCCGTGGACGAGCAAACGCTTTCCGATCTTTAACCCTGAAGGCTACACACTCCACGAAATGATGGTATTCGTCGGCCAGCCCCTCGGCTTGATCGTGGTCTGCTTCGTTATCTTGACGACAAACCACGATCCATTCTGGGCCACGCTGATGCTAATGATGGGCTTTTTCAGCAACGCTCTGGCCTGTCACGGCGAACTCGCGGAAGATCGCCCCGACACGAAACACCTGACCGAATACTTCCTCTACATGTCGGTCGGCGGCGCGATCGGCGGCATCCTCAACGGCCTGGTGGCGCCGGTCATCTTCAACAACGTCTACGAATTCTACATCGCCATTGTCGTCGCGGGTCTCGTCCGGCCATCGTACATCCTGAGCGGCTGGTTCGACGAGCTCGTTTTACAGTCCTTCCCGCAGTTCAAAAACTGGGTCCGTACGCAAGGCGACGAAATGGCCAAATCGATGGGCCGAACGCCGCCGGCGTCAACCTATATGTTCAGCTATTTTCTCGATATCGTCTTCGGCATACTCATCCTGTCGATTTCCTACTACCTGCGGATACGGGGCGATGAAGTCCGGTATTACGGGATCGACAACTGGATTGCCAAATTCATCCGCTTCACGGGCATCAACGGCGGTTTCGCGCTCAACGCCCTCATGTTCGGCATTCCGATGGTCTTCTGCTTCTTCTTCGCTGGGCGTTCGTGGCGTTTCGGCCTGGCCACCATGGGCCTTCTCTACGGCAGTCTGTATCTGGCCGAGGACCGCGAAGGAACTCTCGAAGCGCGGCGAACCTACTTCGGCGTGCTTCGTGTTTTGCAGCGCTCCGAGGGCATCACGAACTTCGCGGAAATCGAGGAGTTCACCCAGCGTGATCCCGATACCAAAAAACTCATGCATCAGATCAACGAAGAAGGCAAGATCGTTCCGCCTCGCTATCCCTACACCTACCTCATGCACGGCACGACCGATCATGGCCGCAACTATCTGTATGATCCGACCAACGCGAAGTTCAACAAACGCTACAAGGACATCAGCCGCCTGGCAACAACCTACTACCATCGCTACGGTCCCGTCGGCGTCGTGATGGAACACGAGAATTGGTTCAAGGGACCGCAAAACGACTACAAGGCGGATGCACGTCTGCCGACGGCCATGTTCGGTCAAATGATCGCCTCCATCGGCATCGGCACGATTCCGCTCGAGCCGATCGTCGGCGTCTGGTCGGAACCTCCTTACGCGACGATCGGCCTCGGTACCGGAACGATGGCGTCCTACGCCCGGCCATTCCAGCACATGACCTATTATGAAATCGACGAAGTGATCCGCAAGTTCTCCGTGCCCGATGAAGGCGCTGACGCGCGTTTCACCTTCGTGGAAGGCGCAATCCGCCGCGGCGCTAATCTGCAGATCGTCATGGGCGATGCTCGGCTTTCGCTCGAGCCCAAGCGCGAGCATCTCAACTTCCGCAATTCCTACGTCTATGAAGCCGACTTCAAGAAATTCTCGGACGCCAAGGAACGGTTCTATTCGCGCGTCTCCTACAAGAATTTCAACGACGACGAGCGCAAGGCGAAGCAAGAGGAGGTCGCCAAGGATCTCGACAAGATCAGCAAGAGCTGGTCGCGCGAGAAGTTCTACAAGGTCATCGTGGTTGATGCCTTCAGCTCCGACGCCATTCCTATCCATCTCGTCACCAAGCAGGCGATCGAGATCTACATGGATAAACTGCGCGACGACGGCGTCCTGTGCGTGCACACCTCCAATCGGCACATGGATCTCGTCCGGCCGGTGGCGCGCATCGTGTTGCAGCTATCCGCCGCCTCGCAGAAAAAGGGGAAGGAACTCGCGGAGACCATGACGTTCAAGAGCGAGGCGGAAAAGGACGCGTTCCTCAAGGGCTTCGAAATCAATTGCCTCGTCGGCAAGGACGACTCGCGCCGGCGCAACGATGGCCCCACGGGCCACACCGGTTCCGAATACGTGATGGTCTATCGCGGCGACGCTTTCCTCAAATGGACCGATAAGCTCAAGGCAGAGAAGGAAGGATTGGCCGGCGAGCCGCCCGCGGGCAAGGAATACCTCAACGCCGCCGTGCACTGGTACGACCCTTGGCGCGAGCACTACCGAGCTCGTGGCGGTCGTCTCATCAAGACGCCGGTCACCATGAACGATTCGCTGTGGACGGATGATTTCTCCAACATCATGGGTGTCATCCGTTGGCCCGAATGGGTGCCGTTCGGAGGCTAGCGCCGCAACACGTTAGCCGGACGCGCAAGCGACGGAGCCCGCGACCAAGCGTCGCTTGCGCGTCCGGCTAACGGGACGAAAGTCGCCGCCGCCCCGTGGTTTCGCTAGAAAGACCTGCTCAAGGATTCGTCCTCGGATGGGACGAATCCTTGTTGAACTTGATTACCAACCCGATCCGCGCGAAACTGGTTTCGCCGGGCCTTCCGCCCCTTGTGGAGGTCGTCCCTTGGCACTGCCGCTTTATGCTCTCACGCTCTTCGTCAGCGCGTTTATCCTTTTTCTGGTCCAGCCGATCGTCGGCAAGATCATCCTCCCCAAGCTCGGCGGCACGCCGCAAGTCTGGAACACCTGCATGGTTTTCTTCCAGATGGTGCTTCTGGCCGGTTACGCCTACACGCACAACGCCAGTACGCGATTCACGCTGCGGCAGCAGTTGATCGCCCACCTGGGACTGCTGTGCTTGCCGCTGGTCGTGCTGGTCCCGTTCCCATTCGCGCTGGGCGGCGAGTTCTCGTCGCCCGGGGTGCCGAACCCACACAGCCTTTGGGGCTTCATGCCAGACCTGGGGAGCAACCCGATTCCTTCGACGTTATCGGTTCTTTTCGTCTACGTCGCGCTGCCTTTCCTGGTGGTTTCCACGACCGCGCCGCTTTTGCAAAAATGGTTCGTCTACACGGGACACCCTGCCTCGAAAGATCCGTACTTTCTTTATGGCGCGAGCAACTTCGGCAGCATGCTGTCGTTGATTGTCTATCCGTTCTTGATCGAGCCTTACGTGAGCCTGAAAGACCAGGGCTGGGTCTATACCTGGGGCTACCTCGCGTTGACGCTCTTCGTGCTGGCCTGCGCGGCGATGGTGTGGAACGCGTCCGAACCGAAAACGAAGACGCACGAGCCGAAGCCTGAACCGAAGCCGGAGCCGGCCCCCGCGGCGACAGCGACCACGCATGAGCCGCAGACGGGCATCACCGCCTCCGCCCCGGCCGTGACGGGCGTCAAGCCTGGGCAACCAGGCAAACAGCCGGGCAAGCCAGGCATCGGCAAGGGCCTCGCGACCGAACCGGCGATTTCGCACGCACCCGAACAAGTGACGGGCGCCCGGCGTCTCCGCTGGATCCTACTCGCCACTATCCCGTCGAGCCTGATGCTGGGCATCACCACGCACATCACGACGGATCTGTCGCCGATCCCGCTCTTTTGGCTGATCCCGCTGATTCTCTACCTTGGTTCGTTCATCCTCGTGTTTGCCCGCTGGCCGGTGGTCTGGACCGAGCAGCCGCACGTTTATTTTCTCTGGGCTCAACCGTTTTTCATTGCGCTAATGCTCATCGTGGACGTGCTCCATCTGTTTAACGATACGCGTTTTCTGGCATTCGCAATATTTGCCCACGTCATGGGTTTCTTCACGACCACAATGGTCTGTCACGGTGAACTCGCCAAGGACAGGCCGAGCACGCGTTTCTTGACCGAGTTCTACCTGTGCATGTCGGTAGGCGGCATGCTTGGCGGCGTGTTCAACGGTCTTATTGCCCCGATCATATTCCCGAAGCTGTGGGAGCTCCCTCTGTGCATCTTCGCCGCCAGCTTCTTGAGACCAAAAATGTTCGAGGCCGGCTTCCTCGACAATTGGCTGGCTAGCCTTTTCGAGGGCAAGCCGGAAGCGGCCAAGGCCAAGCCCGGTCCCAAGAGCGCCAAGCCGCTCCACACGGGCGAAGTCCTCGCCAGCGAATCGTTCATCAGTACGCTCGATTACGTCTGGCCCGTTGGCATCCTTATCTTGACCGGCGGCTTGCTGTTCGCGCTCAGCACCAATGCCCAGGATAGCAATGAGTCCCTGCGCAACACAGCACTCGATTACAGCATCCCGCTCTTGATCGCCTGCGCGGCGCTGGCCCGGCCGATTCGTCTGGGCTTGAGCCTGGGCGTCGTCATTCTTATCTTCAACGTCCTACAGCACACAAGCGACGCCTCGATCGACACCAAGCGAAGCTATTTCGGCGCCATGAGCGTCAAGCAATACGACCGCCACAGCCCGCGCGGCCCGTATCGCCAACTCATTCACGGCCACATCGATCACGGCATGAACTTCGTTGTCCCCGACAAGGCGCAGGGCCGGGGCGATCCCGCCAAGGACTGGAGCCGGCTGGCGACGACTTACTATCACCGTGAAGGCCCCGCCGGGCGTGTCATGGAATTGCGGAAGTTCAACTGCTTTCCGGACTGCCCCGTCAACACCTACTGGGCCGACGTGCGCATGCCCGTTACGCTCATCGGCAATCTCGCCATGGATCTCGGCATGAACCCCTTCCCGCTGCACGAGATGACCGCGCTATGGTGCGAGCCGCCGTTCGCCACCGTCGGCCTGGGCACGGGCACGATGGCGTCTTACGGCAGGCCCTATCAGCACGTCCATTTCTATGAGATCGACGATACGGTGCGCCGTTTCTCCCTGGGCATGCCGACCAACAAAATTCAGACGTTCAAGCAGTACGAGGCCGACAAGGATCAGCGTCGGCCGACGCATTTCAACTACCTCGAACGCGCCATCGAACGTGGCTGCCAGGTGCAGGTCCTCATGGGGGACGCGCGCCTGCGCATGGCGTTGCCTTACGTGAATCACTATGAAAAAGACGCCGCCGGAAACTTCACCGACCACGTCAAACCAGGCGGCGGCCCGAAGAATTTCTATCACATGATGGTCGTGGACGCCTTCAGCTCCGATGCGATCCCGGCTCACCTGCTCACCGAGGAAGCCTTCAAGATGTACTTCGATCGCCTCGTCGAGAGAAAGGTAGACAAGGATGGTAATGTGGTTCAACAGGGAGGCATCCTCTGCGTGCACACGTCGAACCGCTTCGTCGATCTACCCAAGGTCGTCTCCGCGGTTGCCGACAAGCTGAAGTTTGCCCATCTGCGCGGCCACGACAACAACGACGTGCGCGGGGACGGCCACTATACCTCCGAATGGGTGATGGTGGCGCGTCATAGCGACGACCTTGCCCACCTCTCGGCCGACCCGTTCCTCGTCGAATACGACAAAGCCGTGCGGGCCAGGAACAAGGGCGTGGAAAAATACTGGGCGCCCGTTCGCTCTGATAAGAGGTACGTGTGGACCGATGACTATTACAACATGATGTCGGTCATTCGTTTCGGTTTCGGATCGCGGCGGAGTGATGATTAGAGGAAGCGGCCGATAGCAATCGCAAACGACAAGCCCCTCGCACGATGGCGTGCGCGGGGCTTTTGTCTATCCGTGGGGCTGACTTTCCTGTCTACCGCTTGTTTTGAAAGCTTGTATGGCGGCCAGTAATGCGTGGTCGAAGAACGGAGGCGAACAACAGTGCATTTACCCCGCAGGGGTTGCATCTCAAAGCCCAGGGTCGCGCAGCGCACCCTGGGTAAGCCGATACAGCGAGTTCAAATACCCCGAAGGGGTTTCATCACGCGACTTCGCGCGGTCGATGCAACCCCTTCGGGGTACTTGTCGTTTGCGGATTCTAACCCAGGGTGCGCTGCGCGACCCTGGGCTTTAAGATACAACCTCTTCGAGGTAAAGACTCTGGATGGGAAATCTTCCACCCAAATTCGCCATTATGCGGGGATCTTCACACGCCTCGCAAGATTTCGATCGGCGCATATGCCTGACCGAGGATCTGCCGGCTGGGGACGCCGAGCCATTGATCGAGGATCGTCGCGTAAACCTGGCGGAAATCGATCGTGTGCAACAGGTTGCCCTGCACCAGATTGGTCAGCGGCGGCTGTTCGCCGACCAGCCCGGAGCGAACGCGGCCGCCGACCAGCAGCATTGGAGCACCGGCGCCGTGATCCGTTCCCTGGCTGCCGTTTTCGTGCCCGCGCCGGCCGAACTCGGAAAACGTCAGGATGAGGATGCGCTCTCGCTGTCCTCGCTCGGCTAGATCGCGGTAGAACGCCGTGATCGAATCGGATACGTCACGCAGCAAATTAGCGTGCGCCGGGCCTTGAGCCGCGTGCGTGTCAAAGCCATCGAGCGTCACATAAAAGAGTCGTGCTCCCAACCCCGCGTCGATGAGCTGGGCGGCCAGCTTCAGATGATTACCCAGGGCCGACTGCGGATAGGTAGTGCGCGGCTGATAATTGCGGCCCACCTCCGAGAGACGCTGACTCGATGCGTAGGTTTGCACCGCGGTGCGCTGGACGAAATCGAGCAAACTCGGCGGATTGTCGGCAGGGCGCGAGACGCCGTCGAGGAATTCGCGCTGCTGGCGTCGATCGCCGGCACTGGCGGCATTCAAGCGCAATTGAAAGTCGTCGAGCGTCGCAATTGAAGGTACACGCGCCGGCGCTCCGGTCAAGGCGAGCGGCGCCGCCTCGTTTTGGTTCGCCATATGAAACGACGTCGCCGCGGGGACATGACGAAGGGCCCGCCCGACCCAGCCTTCGGTCAAGGCCTCGGCAGTGCTGGCGGCGTGCCAGATGTCCATCGAGCGGAAATGCGACTGGCTCGGATTCGGATAGCCGACCCCCTGGACGATGCACAAGGCGTTGTCTTGCAAAAGCCCGTGCAGTCCGGACATGGACGGATGCAGCCCGGTCGAATCATTGACGCGCAGCGAGTTTTGAATTCGCAGCGTCGGCCGCAGCCGGGTGTAGTTCGGGTCCCGGGTCGGGATGACGGTGTTGAGCCCGTCGTTGCCTCCGGTGAGCTGGACGACGACGAGGATTGTGTCGCGAGCCCCGGCTTGCCCGGCGGCGGGCGCCTGCGCGGCGGCACGGCCCAGGAAGTTGGGAATCGCGCTGGTGAGCGCGACCATGCTCGAGCCGGCCAGGGAGAAACGCAGGAACTCTCGTCGAGTCGGTTGCATCGTTGGGATCCTCAAATTGCCGCTTGCGGCTTCAATCGAGCTGGAACTCCGGCAGACACAATACCAGATGGCAAAGCGTGCGGGTACGGTGATTCGCGATGTCGTCCGCAGTCCAAAACGCCGGATAGGACTGGCGTTCGTTGTTGTTCGCGTAGCGCAACAAGCGATCGCGCGTCGCGGCCGGGACGTCGCCTTGCAGAAAAACGCGCAGGAGGAAATCGACTCGCTCCTCGTTCGTGCCCATGTTGTTGCGGCGCAGCAACTGGGCGAGATCCAGGCGTCGGCCGAAACGCGCGTCCGCCGTCGAAGTCAGCGCCAGGGCGAGGTTGTGCCGGAACAGCAGAGTTTGTCCGTTTAACCAGGCCCGACCGCCTTCCCAGCCGGCGACGGACGGTGGATAGAAGAGCCGCTGTCCCAGGCCTTCGAGAGCGCGGGCCAGTTCGCTCGTGCCGACGCCCCCCTGCCCCGCTTCGGACGCGCGATGTCCTTCCAGGCCGCGCACCAGGCCGAGCACGAAATCGATCGGCGCCTTGATCTTCGCACGGTAGGACGTGTCGGCGAAAAACAAGTTGGACCGCAATATGCGCTCGACCAGCGCGCCGAAGTCGTACTGCCGGCGAAATTCGGTCGCGAGCGGTTCGAGCAACTCAGGCGTCGGCTGGATGGAATCGCTGACGAAAAAGCGGAATAGCTTGCGCACGATGAAGAACGCCGCCGATTCTTGCTCCAGACAGATGCGCACGACGTCATCGGCCCCCCAACGGCCGCGCTGGCCGATGACCGTCTTTTCGCCGGGATCGTGGTCGCGTTCGCGGAAGACGCCGCGGCCGTTCTCGATGCGCCAGCCGGTGAAAGCGCGGGCGGCCTCGCGAACATCCTGCTCGGTGTAGTTGCGTTCGCCAGGACGGCGGGCGTTCGGCACGCCAAGGCTGAACAGCTCCATCAATTCGCGCGCGTAATTCTCATTCGGCTGATTGCGCTGGCTCAGCGCGTTGTCTAGCCAGACGAGCATGGCCGGGTCGCGCGACATATCGGTCAGGAGCGTGCGGAAGCTCCCCTGAGCGTGACGCCGCAGCAGTTCATATTGTCCGAGCATGTAGCCCGCGTTGCGAACCTTGTGGTTGCTGGTCGCGAAGTGGTTGTGCCAAAAGAGGGTGAGCTTCTCCCGCAAGGGATGCACGCTGTAGAGCATGCGATAGAGCCACAGCGCCGAGAGCTGGCTGGCATTGTTTTGTGCGTTGGCGTCGCCAATAGTGCGCGACATGCTGACCCAGAGCGCGTCAGCGTCGCGATCCTCTCGGCCTTGCAAGAGTGCCGTGATCGTTTGCTCCGGCCCGTCACGCAAGGCGGCCTGCATTTCGTCCATGTTTGCGCCGAACGCAGCCCGTCGATACAGATGGCCGACCTTCTTCAGGTTCCAGGGCGACGCGTCGCTAGGGCGATAACGCTCCCAGGCGATGCGCGGATCGATCGGCTGCTGAATCATGTCATGTCCTCGTCCAGCGATCATCTCATTCGCGTGCGGTTGCGCGTGGATACGGCGCGGCGGCCTCGCACAAACACAAGCGAATGGGGAGCATTCCCTCGTTGGCCTTTACTTCTTCTTCGCTTGCCAGAGGATGTCATAACGAAAATCGTTCGCCCCATACGTCGATTCGATCCGCAACACGCCGAGCCTTTCGATCCACGCGACGATAGCGCCGAGTTCCGTCTTGGCTGCCTTGGGAGGCAACGCCTGGTTGAGGATCAACTGCGTGAGCGTGGCGTCCTCGTTGGCGCGAATCAGGTCCACCAACCCCGCAGCGTGAAGCTGCGTTTGCATTGATGCCTTGCTGGGGGGGCGTTTCTTTTCCGCCTTGATCGCGTCAACAAGTTCGCGAGCCAGCTCGGCCGTCGCGCTCATCACGAATTGATCTCCCACCGCGACGAAGCTCGGGCTGAAATTAAAGCGGACGTTCTGTGCGTCGCTTTCAACCTTCTTCGTTTCGGAGAAGTAATAAGAAACGATTTCGCAATCCTTGTAGGTCTCTTCGCTCAGTTGTAGGCCAACGAAAAATGTTGCCGCGATGGCGCCCGTTCGCAAGATCGCGTCCATGTCCTTGGCAAAGGACGGATCGCGCATTTCGACTACCAGGGCGAACGCCGGGATCGGCTGGCCGGGACGAACCTTCTTGTACGGTTGTTCCTTCTGCTGGGCGACGACGACCCGCTGGCGCGGTCCCATCGATTGCAGGATTGTGGACAGCTTGATGCCGCTGAGCATGTTCAGGTTTTTGTCGGCTTCATCGAGTCCCTTGGCATTCTTTTCGCCGAGAATCTCGACGCGCTTGTCCCAAAGTTTACCGAGGTCGAGGTAGTAGCTCGAACTCGAAAGAACGCGCGGCGGCGCCAACAGCGGCAACGTGCCGGCGCCTGCGGGGGGCAAAATCACTTGCGAAAGGAGCGACATGCCGGCGCTGCCGCGCGGCGCGTCGAGGCTGAGGCGAAAGTCGGACTCATCACGCGTTACGGCCGCGGTCCCGTAGGGCGTGCGTTTGAGCAGATCCGTGAGGCCGCCGAACAGGATCATTTGCAATGGGTCCAGCGAAACGGCTTTCAGCCCGTTATTGAAGTTATCGTTCTTGCGCAGCTCCTCGAAGTTCATCCACGTCCACAGCAAAGCCTTGGCCGGCGCCTTTTTGTGCGCTTCGGCGAAGCTGACGTTCTGCTGGATGTTTTTCTTCGCCAGATAATCGTCGAGCGATCGCTTGAGCACCTTTTCCTCGCTGGCGACGATCAAGGCGGCGTCGACAAGTGCAAAGCTGAGCTTCGGCCCGATCTGGCCGACATCGAGCTCTTGATACTTCTTGCGAACGATACGGTCTTTCGATTCCTGGCGTTCAAGCTCCTGGCCGATTGCCTCGAGCGCGAGATCGACGAAACGGCGCAGGCGTACTTCATCCTTCGCTTGCAATACGAGGATCGCCCCGCCAGGATTCGTGAGCTTCGCGGCGATGACGAGACCGCCAGCGCCGAGGTCGTCGAGCAATTCATCGCGGGTCTTGCCGAGTCGCTTCTCGAAGTAGGCGATCCGTTGATAAAGTTGTTGAAACGTGGTCGTGTCGTAGTATTCGCGGATGCCAGCGAGCTTCTGCGCGTCGATGAAGAGCGGATTCGTCTCCACGGTGTTCACCAGCTCGCGTGGCCGATCGACCTTCACTACCCATTCCGCCTCGGCGGGCACGAATCGCAGCGGGCTTTTCGTTCCCTGCGCCGACGCGACGGACGAAACGACGGCCAACACGCAAACGGCAGCTAACGAGCGGATGGACATAGTGCGCCTCAATCTCAGCAATGGCGGCAATGAACGTGATACCGAATCATACTTGCGGCGACGGACGAAGGTTTCAGGTAATAGTGTAACCACTCTTGGGCCGTTTGCATCGAAAAATCGCGCGCAGGCCGCAAACGGTTAGAATGTAAGAGGTTGATGGACCCTCAGATGTGCACCGTCACGATCATTCCCTGTGCTAATGGCGTTCGCCTGGCCTGCAACCGCGACGAATCGCTGTTGCGGCCCGCTGCGTTACCTCCGTGCGAGGTGGCGTGCGGCAATCGGCGCGCGGTGATGCCGATCGATCCGCTATCCAACGGCACATGGATTGCCGGCAATGACGCAGGGCTGATCGCGACGTTGTTAAACGTCTATGAACGACCATTCGATCGACAGACGCCGCCATCGAGATGCAGTCGCGGCACGATCATCCCATGGCTCATGGAAACAAACACGCTTGCCGAGGCGTATGAAAGATCGCTCGGTATCGTGAGCGAGGAATTCGCGGCGTTTCGATTGGTGATCGCGGATGGACAGGCGTTTGCCGAGGTCTACGTTTCGGGCAACTCGGTGATTCGCAAGCCACCCGTGCCGATCAACGCGCCGCTGCTGTTCACGTCCTCCGGCCTGGGCGACGGCGTCGTGGAGCCGCCACGCCGCGCGTTGTTTGAGTCCCTCTTCACCAAGAACGCGAATTGGCGCGAGCAACAAGAAATGTACCATCGGCACTCATGGCCAGAGCGACGGCATGTGAGCGTCTGCATGCTTCGGCCCGAAGCGCGCACGATCAGCTTCTCGGCAGTGGAATCGACGTCGAACGGCGTCGTGATGACGTATCACGGCGCTGCGCCCGATCAACATGCGCAGCGATTCGATGCGGTCTTGGGCATTGCCAAGGCGTGACCGCGGCGTCCGCGCATGTTCTTGACGGGATCATTCCGTATGCTAGCCGAAACATCTTCCATGAATTTCAAGGGGGCAGCGCAATGGTTCCTGCAATGTTCAATCTGTCGGGCAAAGTCGCTCTGGTAACCGGAGGCAGCAAGGGGCTAGGCAAGGCGATGGCGCGCGGCCTCGTCGAAGCCGGCGCCGATGTCGTCATCGCCAGCCGGCACGAGGACGAGTTGAAGTCGGCCCTTGCGGAGATCCTCAAAGGGACCGAACGTCGCGGGGCGTATCTGGTCGCCGACATGGGCAAACGCGACGACGTACGCAAGCTCGCCGCATTCGCCCTGGAAAAAATGGGCAAGGTGGACATCCTCATCAACAACGCGGGGACCAACGTCCCACAAGCAGTCGATGCCATCACCGACGCGGAATGGGATCGCATCATGGAAATCAACCTCAACTCGGTCATGGTGCTGACGCGTGCGATCGTGCCGCAGATGAAGCCGCGCAAATGGGGGCGCGTCATCCACATCTCGTCGATCATGGCCATCGTTTCCAACAACGGACGGAACATCTACTCGGCAACAAAGGCGGCTCTCACGGGCTTTGCGCGAGCCAGCGCGCTCGACCTGGGGGCTTCGGGCATCACGGTCAACTGCATCGCGCCGGGGCCGTTCTTGACCGATCTCCCCGCGAGCGTTCTCTCGAAGGAGGAGCAGGACCGCTTCGCCAAGATGACGGCGCTCAATCGCTGGGGCGATCCCAAGGAACTGGTCGGCACGGCGCTCTTGTTGGCCAGCGACGCCGGCAGCTACATCACAGGCGCCACGTTGGTCGTGGACGGCGGATTTACCGCGCGCTGAGCAGAATTCTCTTGGCGACGGAACATCGATACATTATAAATAACCGTGATTGGGGTCCAATCACGGTTGTCTTTTGGACTCCTAACATTCACGCTAATTTGCGATCTATTTGATCTGGGGAGTCCAGGCATGAAATGTTGTAGGCTCACCGGCCTTGCGGCCCTGACGTTCGGCGTACTGATGGCGACCGCCAGCGGGAGGAGCGCTGGGCAAGACACCGGCGCTAAGCCGTCCGCGACGCCGAAGGGGGCCAAGGAACGCCGATTCCAGTTCACCTATGCGGGCGCCGTCAAGGACCTCGCCCCCGGAACGGAGACCGAGGTCTGGCTGCCGGTTGCCGTCTCCGGTGCGGAGCAGGAGATCAGGATCGTCAGGCAGAATCCGAGCCAGGCGAAAATATTCAAGGAGAAACAATACGGCAACGCCATGGTCCACTTCAAGGCCAAGGCCAACGACAACGGGCAGATTCCGTTCGAGATCGTTTATGAAATCCTGCGCCGTGAAGTAAAGACAGACCTGACCGCGAATCTCGTTCCCATACCAACGCCCGAAGAAAACCTGAATCGCTTCCTGCAGCCGGACGCCAAGGTACCTATCGTGGGCAAGCCGCTCGAATTGCTCAAGGACAAGAAGCTGCCCAACGATCAGTTCGCAACCGCCAAGGTGATGTACGACGTCGTCAACACGCACATGACGTACAGCAAGGTCGGCATCGGCTGGGGCCAGGGGGATTCGGTGTGGGCGTGCGACAGCAAGTTCGGCAACTGCTCCGACTTCCACAGCCTGTTCATCTCGATGGCGCGCGGCAACAAGATCCCGTCCAAGTTCGAGATGGGCTTCCCGATCCCGACCAAGCGCGGCGAAGGGGTCGTCGGCGGGTATCACTGCTGGGCGTGGTTCTATCCCAATCAAAAGGGCTGGATCCCGGTTGACATCTCCGAGGCCAACCGCAATCCAGAGTTGAAGGAGTACTATTTCGGCAATCTGACCGAAGACCGTGTTCGCTTCACGACGGGGCGCGACATCAATCTCGAACCGCTTCAAAAGGGGCCGGCCCTCAATTTCTTCATCTATCCTTACGCCGAGGTGGATGGCAAAGCGCACCCCCAGGAAAAGATGGAGCGGCGATTCGTATATCAAGATGTGAAGTAAGACGATGAATTCGTTTAGCGTTCGCGAGGCCCGGCGCGAACGCTAAACGCCGCACGTTCATTTCGCTTTGACATTCATCCGCAGCCAACTCTCCACCTCATTAACCTTGAATCCGCCCGGTCCGGGCCCTCCCTGGTACGCGATTTTGCCATCGATGCCGACGACATACAGCCGGTCCGGCCAGGCTGCGTAGACATGGTTGACCATGTTGTCTTCGCGGTCGATCAACGTGGGCATCGTCATCTTGAGGGTCGCGACGCATTGTTCGGCGGTCTTGGCGCGTTCGTCAAGCGTCTTGGGCTGAGCGATCTTGAGCAGCTTTTGTTCGCCGTCGGTCAACGTCAGCAGAATGGAATCGGGATGGGCCTCGCGGATGTAGACGAGGAAGAACTCCGCGCGGTCCTTGTAAGTCTGATACATCTTCTCGAGGTCGCCAGACTGGCGACGGAACGGCGGTCAGGTGTAGCTGCCGAAAATCAGCACGACCGGTTTCTTGTTTTGAAAGCTGGAAAGCTTGACTTCACGCGGTTTCTTCACCTCTTGAAGCGTGAAATCGGGGGCACGCTGGCCTATGCTCAGTTTCGTTTCCTTGCGCTCCCCCTTGGCGGGAGGCGTGTTGACCTCGCCCGGGTTTTTCCCCCCCTGGCCGGCGCCGCCACGGGACACCCCCAGTCCGACGCACAAGCAAATCAGTGGCATGAAGCGAATGGTCCGCATGTACAGGCCTCCTAAACCGGATGACGTGAATTCCCGGCACATCTTACCACGAATGGCAGCCCTAAAGAACCCGCAAGACCGGAAAAACCAGTGCCTTCGTCCGATTCGGCGGGGGGCCTCCCGGACTATGGAGTAAATCCTATGAAGCGCGATCCGCCAGGACGCCGAATCTAGACCCAAGAGAAAAGCCTTCGTCCGGCGGGAGACGAATCGGGAAGCCTGTCGGATGGGGTTCGCGTTTTGAGAAGGACAAGGCGCAGGCATGGTGGCCATGTGACGGGGATGTTCCCCTGATGCGAAGGATGCCGGACCTGAGCCAGATTTTATCCCATCATTGGAGGATTGCTCGTGAATGCTGCGTTCTTGCTGGTGACATCGACGCTATTGGTAGGTCAGGGCGGCGACAAGAAAGTTGAAGCCGTCCCGGCTCCCGCCAAGTCGGCGACTGGTTCCTCCGCCGCTTGTGGCCATGGCTGCCACGACGGCTTTGGCCTTGGACTGCGTGATAAGCTGCGCAGCCTGTTCCAACATGACAATTGCAACAACTGTAAGCCGTCGATCCATGATCGACTGCGTACGCTCTTCCACTCGAATTGTAACACTGGCTGCAAGCCGAAGATCTGGAATTGGCAGCCTCACTGCCTGCACCAAAACCGCGCGCCGGCGACTTGCAACGACCCGTGCAACCACGGCGGCTTGAACTTCCTTGAAAAGCTCCGCAGCGCGTTCCATCGTGGCGATCGCTGCTGTGCAGGCGGCACGGCCGGCCCGGCCAAGATCGATAGCGCTCCTCCCAAGCAGATGCCGAAAGAAGCGCCCAAGGGTGCCCGCATCGAAACCGCTCCCGCTCCGGCCGCCATCGTGCCCAATGCAATTCCGTCCGTTCCGTCCGTCCCGAACGTGCCGAGCGTAGAAGTGGCGCCCGCGCCAGTGCCGATGTTGCCCATCGCCCCTCCCGCCCCGCCGCGTGTTGACGACGAACGGCGCGACCCCTTCTGAGCCGAAGGAAGCAACCTGCCGAACTAACCCCGCCCTGCGTGGGGTTGGCCTTGGCTGCCCAGCCTGAAGCCTCACGCCAGCAATCATGGACCGATTCCGCGAGACTGCCCAACTCGCGGAATCGGCTCCTTGTCGTTATGGGAGCGTCACATTTCTCAGCGCTTCTCGTTCCACCCGGCACTTCCATACTTGCCAACGGCCAATTCTCCAATCAGAATTTCCTCACGCTCGCTCCATTCGCTTACCCCAACTTGCCAGCCGGTCGCGCGCTCAAATGCGTGCACGATTGAGTCCTGTAAAGCTGTCGTTACGAGTTCGACGCCGCACAGTTCGCGGATACCCGGCAAGTCCGGCGTGTGTTCGCTACGCGCCAAGAGGATGGACCCGTGCTGCAATAGCGTTTGATGATGCTTGCGTTGCGCGCTGCCGACAACCTTGTGTCCGCCGCTCAACAAATCGCCTGGAGTCAGTTGCTGAAAACAAAGCACGTCGCCATGCTTGATCGGCGCGGCGCCGACGGCTCCGATCATGCCAGGCAACCCAAGGCTTGCGAGCGCAGAGGTGATGATCCGGTGCATCTTTGGCAGCCACGATTCGCCCAATTGCCACGGCGCTCCCGACGGCAGCGCAAGAGCATAGGTGAGTTCGTGATGGTGAACGAGCGTCGCGCCGCCTGATGGACGACGCACGAAGGGAAGCCCGGCAAGGCGTGGGTCCCTTAGCCGCACAGCCGCTGGCTGAAAATAGCCGAGGCTCAAAGTGGCCGTCGTCCAGCCGTAGAAACGCAAGGACGCGAAGCCCGTCGTGGCGGTGCGGACGAGCGTTTCGTCCGCGGCCATATTCGTGGCGCCGTCGGCGCGGGTGTACGGCAAGAGTCGAATTTGAAGGTGCGACATGGTTCTGCCGCTTGCGGCTCAGCGTTCACGCGGCGCCGCGCGGACGCTAAACGAATTGTCTACGCCTTCCAGCGCAGGACGGGTTCCTTGAATGCCTTCACGTCGTCGGGCCGGCTGATCGGCGTCGTGTGCGGAGCGTTGTGCAGGAAGTCGCCGTCTTCCTCGATAATCTTGAGCAACGTTGCCGCGAAGGCGTCGAGCGTCTCCTTCGACTCCGTCTCGGTTGGCTCGATCATCAATGCCTCGGGGACGACGAGTGGAAAATACACCGTCGGCGCGTGATAGCCGAAATCGAGCAGACGTTTAGCGATCTCCATGGCGCTAATGCGTTTACTCCGTTTGAGCTTCGACGCGCTGGCGACGAACTCGTGCATGCAGCGATTGCCGTTGGGGACGTCAATGGCGTGCTGAATGAGGGCAAGAAGATAGTTCGCGTTGAGGACTGCGTTCTCGGTCATCTCACGTAGACCCGCGGGGCCAAGCGTGCGGATATAGCAGTAGCCGCGCAGGAGGATGCCGACGTTGCCGAAGAAACTGCGCACGCGGCCGATCGTTTTCGGGCGATTATACTCGAGTCTGTACGATTCGCCCTGTTTGACGACGACGGGTGTGGGGAGATACGGTTCGAGCATCTTGCGCACGGCGATGGGACCGGAGCCTGGACCGCCGGCGCCGTGTGGGCCGGTGAAAGTCTTGTGGACGTTGTAGTGCATCATGTCGGCGCCGAAGTCGCCGGGGCGGGTGACGCCGA
>SYHD01000122.1 GCA_005799265.1 Planctomycetia bacterium
CCCGGCCCCTCTCCCAGAGGGAGAGGGGAGAAAGCGTCGCGCGTCGCATCCGGTTTGTTCCAGTATTCGCGAAAGAGGTTCAAACCGCGAATTTGCACGGCGCCGACGTCCGTCGCTAACGCATTCGGCTCGTTGATGACGCGCACCTCGACGCCGTCGAGCGGTTTGCCGACGGATCCATACGGCCACGGTCCTTCAAGCGGCAAGCTGGTGATGACGAAAGCTTCCGTCATGCCGTAGCGATTGATGACGGGCTTGCCGAGGATCGCTTCCAGTTCCGGCAGCACCTCGGCCCGGATCGGCGCCGATCCGCACGTGAAGAGCCGCGGCTTCGTCCAGGTCCTGGCGCTGTCGCGGAAGTTCGATTGTTCGAGGAAACGGTAGTAGATCGTCGGCACCGCCATGAAGACACTGCATTCGTTGATGCGCGTCAAGGTCCGTTGCGGGTCGAACTCGTCAAGGATCACGCAGCCGCCGCTCATCAAGGTCAGTTGCGTTGCGAAGCACAGGCCGTGCACATGGAATAGCGGCAATACGTTCAGGACGACATCGTCCGGGGTGAAGCGCCAGCATGCGCCGAGCGCCTGCAGCCCGGCCGCGATGTTAGCGTGCGTGTGCACGACGCCCTTGGGCCAGCCGGTCGTGCCGGAGCTGTAGATGATCATGCAAGGATCGGCGCCGGTCATTGTCGGCGCTCGATAACGACTTGCCGGCGCCCCGAAGATGCCGGCGCCCGGTGCGATGTGTTTCAGATTTGGCAATTCGGCACGCATCGCTTCGAGAGTTCGCCACGCAGTTAGATCGACGACGGCGACCGAGGCCGAGCTGTCGTTCAGGAAGAACTTCAATTCCTCGCGTGTGAAACGTGAATTCAGCGGCAACGAGACAGCGCCCGCAAACAGCGTCGCCAGGTGTCCGATCAGGAATGAGAGCTTGTCGGATGTGCAGAGAACGACGCGATCTCCTTTCGCCACATCCATTACCTCAAGCGAGACGGCCACGCTGCGAACTTGCTCGTCCAACTCGGCGTAGGTCCAGGTTCGTCCTGCATGAACCAGCGCCGGGCGCGCCGCGTGCTTCGCGAATGTTTCTTGCAGGATGTGAAGAAAAGGCGCGCTCATATCGATGGTCCCGTGAAAGACATATGGTAGCAGAAGCGAGCGCGGTGTGCTACGATATGTCGATCCTGCCGCTTGCGGCTTAGCGCGCGCACAGCGCCGCGCGAGCGCTATGCCGCAAGCGGCCAATTACGAGGTCGTCATGCCGCGAACGATCGTTTTTGGAATGATCCTTCTTTTGGCCGTCGTCGCGCCCGGCGCGGCGCAATCGGATGACGCCAAGAAATCGCACTGGGCGTTTCAACTCGTCAAGCGTCCAACGCTCCCCGATGTCAAGAACAAGGGGTGGGTCCGCAATCCAATCGACGCTTTCATACTCGCTCGCCTGGAACAAGCGAAGCTGTCGCCATCGAAGGAGGCCGATCGCGCCACGTTGATTCGTCGGCTCAAGTTCGACGTGCTCGGTCTGCCGCCCACCCCGGAGGAGAGCGAGACGTTTGTCAAGGACGCCGATCCGCGCGCCTACGAAAAGCTCGTGGACCGATACCTTGCCTCGCCGCACTTCGGCGAACGCTGGGCGCGCCATTGGCTCGACGCCGTGCGCTTCGCCGAGTCCGACGGCTTCGAGACCAATCAGCCGCGCCCCAACGCCTGGCCCTATCGCGATTACGTCATCCGCGCGCTCAACGAGGACAAGCCGTACGATCGCTTCATCCTCGAACAACTGGCGGGCGATCAGCTCGGCGTCGATGAGGCGACCGGCTTTCTCGTCGGCGGGCCGTATGATCGCGTCAAAAGCCCTGACATCAATTTGACGCTCATGCAGCGCGGCGACGAACTGCACGACATCATCAACACCACGGCGTCCACGTTTCTCGGCTTGACCGTCGGTTGCGCGCGTTGCCACGATCACAAGTTCGATCCGATCTCGATCCGCGATTACTACGGTATGCGTGCCGTCTTCGCGGGCGTGCAGCATGGCGAACGGCCGATCAAGAAGGAAGCCGATACCGCGCGCGTCAAGGAGTTGCGCCGCCAGCTCGGGGACCTGGATCGGGAGATTGTCGCCGCCGAGCCGTTCGCCGCGCCGCATGCACGGGAGCCTCAACGCGTGCCGGTGAACGCGCTGGGCAATGTCGAGAAACTCGCTCCCGTCAAGGCACGGTTCATTCGGTTCACGATCGAGGCGACGAATAATTCAGAGCCGTGCATCGACGAGCTGGAGGTTTTCACCGTGCGCACGAACGTCGCGCTCGGCGCCAAGGCGACATCGTCCGGCAATTATCCCGGCGCGGCGATTCACAAGCTGGAGCACATCAACGACGGCAAATACGGCAATTCCCGTAGCTGGATCGCGAACACCGCCGGCAAAGGCTGGGTGCAGCTTGAGTTGCCCAAGGTGGAGACGATCGAGCGCATCGAATGGGCGCGCGATCGGGAAGGCAAATACGCTGACCGCCTGGCGGTGAAGTATCGTATCGAAGTCGCGGTCGAGCCGGGTCAATGGCAAGTGGTCGCGTCGTCAGCCGATCGATTTGCCTTTGGCGTCAAGCTCCCGGAGCGAATGCAGGCCCGGCTGCTGGCGCGCCGCGTCGAACTGGAAAAGCAGCTTGTCCTGGCGGAAGGAAGCACGCGCGCCTACGCGGGCAAGTTCACGACGCCGGAAGAAACGCATCGTTTGCATCGCGGCGACCCGATGCAAAAACGCGAGGCCGTCGCGCCGGCGTCGCCGACGTCATTCGGCGGCAAGCTCGAATTTCTCCCCTCTCCCCCCGAGAGAGGGGTCGGGGGTGAGGGTGTGGCCCCGGGTGAAAGTGATCCCCTGAAAGCGACCGAGAGTCAACGCCGTCTCGCTCTCGCCAAATGGATCGCCGACCCGCAGAATCCGCTGACCGCGCGCGTGCTGGTCAATCGACTCTGGCATCATCACTTCGGCCAAGGCATCGTCAACACGCCGAGCGATTTCGGCCTCAACGGCGGCAAACCGTCGCACCCGGAGCTGATCGATTGGTTGGCGGCGGAATTTCTCCCCTCTCCCCCTGTACTCAAGGGGGGAGGGGCCGGGGGTGAGGGGAGAAAACCCTGGAGCATGAAGCACATCCACCGCCTGATCCTTCTCTCCGCGACCTATCGCCAGTCGAGCGCCACGAATCCCGCGAGCCTCGCCGCCGATGCCGGCAATCGCCTTCTGTGGCGCTATCCGCCGCGCCGGCTCGACGCGGAACCGTTACGCGACGCGTTTCTCTTCGTTAGCGGCAAAATCGATCTCAAGATGGGCGGCCCCGGCTTCGATCTCTTTGAGCCGAACACCAACTACGTGAAAGTCTATAACCCGAAAAAAGACTTCGGCCCCAACGAATGGCGGCGCATGATCTATCAGAGCAAATGGCGCATGCAGCTCGACGACGTCTTCGGCGCTTTCGACTGCCCCGACGCCGGCCAGATCGCGCCGAAGCGGACCAGCTCGACGACGGCGCTGCAAGCGTTGAACCTGCTGAACAGCCGCTTCATGCTGCAACAGGCGAAGTTCTTCGCCGAGCGCATCGAGCGCGAAGCCGGCACCGAGCTTGACAAACAGGTGCGTCACGCCTTCCGTTTGGCGTTCCAGCGCGAACCGACGCCGACGGAATCGATCGCCGCGGTGCGCTTGGTGCGTGAGCATGGGTTGGCGGCGCTGTGCCGAGGGTTGTTCAATGCGAATGAGTTTTTGTTTTTGGATTGAGGGGCCATTCATGGCCGTTATTTCGCTTTCAAGCGGTGAGAGAGCTTAAGGACAGGCTCGCAGAAAAGAGTTAGTGCGGCTGCAAAAATCGCGCTATCAACCAATAAAGGATACGGTACAATTCAGCCATGACTCCATCCGCCTCCATCACCTGGAAACACCTGGCGCCGAATCCGAAGTCGGCGTACAAGCAGCTCTACATCGCGGGCCGGCGCATCCGCGCGCGCGATTTGTACGGCCATTTCATGAGTGCCGAGGAGCCGATGACGCCGGAGGCCATCGCGGCTGATTATGGCTTGCCGCTGGAAGCCGTGCTGGAAGCGATCGCTTATTGCCAGACTGATCCGCCGGAAATCCGCGCCGATTTCGAGCGCGAAGAACGCATCATGGAAGCGACGGGCATGAATGATCCGGATTACAAATACGGCGGAAAGTACAAACGAGTTTCTCCCGAAGACATGGCTCGCCTCCTCAACTCATGAAGCTCTACCTTGACGACGACATCGCGTCCCCGCTTCTGGCCAGCTTCCTTCGGAAGGCGGGACATGATGTGGTGCTGCCTGGCGACGTTGGGATGGACGGTCAACCGGATCCCGCGCATCTCAAGTGTGCTATCCGAGACGCTTGTGCCTGCATGACCAAAAACTATGACGACTTTTGGTTGCTGCATGAACTCATTTTGGAGGCGGCGGGGTCACACCCCGGGATCTTGGTCGTTCGCCAGGACAACGATGCCTCGCGCGACCTCACGCCGAAGGGAATCGTCGCCGCGATTCGCAAGCTGGAGGCGGCTGGCGTGCCGATAGCGAATGAGTACATCGTTCTGAACCACTGGCGCTGAACCACCATGCTGCACTCGAAGCATCCCCTCCTTGACCGCCGCACCTTCCTGCAAACCGCCGGCTTCGGCCTCGGCAGCATTGCGCTCGTCAAACTCCTTCACGAGAACGGGCTGCTCGCTGATCCCATTCGGCCGAACATCCGGCCCGAAGCGCCGCTCGCCGCGCGACAGCCGCACTTTGACGCGAAGGCGAAGCGCGTGCTCATGATCTTCTGCTCTGGCGCCGTGAGCCATGTCGATACCTTCGACTACAAGCCGGAGCTGGTGCGCCGCGATGGGCAGGCGATGCCGGGCGTCGATCAGCTCATCACGTTTCAAGGCGAGAACGGCAACCTCGCTGCGCCGCGCTGGCGGTTTCGGCCGCGCGGACAGTCGGGCAAGATGATCTCCGATTTGTTGCCGAACATCGCGGAGCTGGCGGACGATCTGTGCTTCATCCATTCGATGACCGCGCGCTCGAACACGCACGGGCCGGCGGAGAATCAGATGTCCACCGGCTTCACGCTCGACGGTTTCCCCTCGATCGGCGCCTGGGTCAGCTATGCGCTCGGCAGCGAGTCGAACGATCTGCCGGCGTTTATCGCGATCCCCGATCCGCGCGGCGTGCCTCAAGTCGGGCCGAACAACTGGGGCCACGCGTTTCTGCCGGGTGTCTTTCAGGGGACTGCGTTTGGGGCGGATCGGGCGATTCCGAATCTGGCCCGACCGGCTGCCATCTCTGCGCATGAGGATGAAGCAACGCGGGCGTTCTTGCGAGCGCTAAACGAAGAGCACCTGAAGCTACGGCCCGGCGACACCGAGTTGGCCGCCCGCATCGCGAGCTATGAGCTGGCGGGACGCATGCAATTGCGCGCCGCCGAGGTCGCTGATCTATCGCGCGAGCCGCGCCATGTACTCGACGGCTACGGCGTCAATGATGCCAATCGCCTGAAGGCCGGCTTCGCGCGTAACTGTGTGCTCGCGCGCCGGCTCCTCGAAGCGGACGTGCGCTTCGTGCAGCTCTTCAACGGCGCCTACGCAATGGGCGAAGGCGTCGGCAACTGGGACGGCCACCGCACGCTCCAAGCACAATACGACATCCATGGCCCGATTCTCGATCAGCCGTGCGCCGCTCTGGTGCGCGATCTAAAGCAGCGCGGCTTGCTCGACGACACGCTGGTCGTCTGGGTGACGGAGTTCGGCCGCATGCCGACGTTTCAGCGCGGCGCCTCCGGCCGCGATCACAACCCGCACGGCTTCACCGTCTGGCTCACCGGCGCTGGTGTCAAGCGCGGCTTCACCTACGGCGCGACCGACGAGTTCGGCTATCGCGCCGAGAGTCCGCGCACGACGATCTACGACCTACACGCCACAATCTTGCACTTGCTCGGCCTGGATCACGAACGCCTGAGCTTCTACCACAACGGCATCGAGCGACGACTGACGGACGTGCATGGGCATGTCGTAGAGGACGTGCTGGCATGACGGCGGCTTTGGCATGCGCCCGGGCGCCTGGGAACGGAGGGTTCGCTTTATTGCCCGCATTTGAAGCGTAATCAGGCGTTTCCACCGAGAAGCCTTGCAATTATTGTCATTTGGCATTGAACGTCAGTCTTTTTATTGCAGGATAGATAGACCTGCCGTAGTCCCTGCCTTCTTACCCTATGCTCGCACGCCTTGGAAAAACAATCTGGCGCACCCAGCGACGGCGTATCGTTTCCGCGGTGGTGCTGTTCGCGCATGTGCTCGGCACGATCGGCGTCCCTATGCCGGTATCCTCGGCGCATTCGGCGTCAGGTCCCTGCGGTCGCGCGGCGTCGGCGTGCTGCTGCGGCACGGCGGAGCAATGCCGGGCGAGCCGCTGCGGCTGTCCGCACAGTCCCGCGTTGACTCCCGATGCAACGTGCGCCATTGCCGAAGACGTGCCTTCATGTTGCGCGGCAAAGGCGGCACCTCCGGCTGAGCCGAAGTCTTGCTGCGCCCAGCCAACAACGCCGGATGCCAAGCCACGGGAACCGTCGAAGCCGCAGCGTGAATCCGATCCCGACAAAGTTCGCTGGGTAATCGGCATTTCCGCGCAAAAATGTCGAGGCGGGACGTTCGCCGAGGCTGGCGAGACGGCGCCGCTCTGGATCGTGGCGCCTTTCACGTTACGGCAATATTGGCCGTTGTGCGCTTCCATTGCGGACATTCAGCAATATCCATTTTCGATCGCGGCGGAGCATCTCGATCCGCCGCCACGTTCCCTAGCGAGCTAGTCGTTCGCTCGCGCCGGCGCAACGCGCTGCCGGTCCGCTTCCCTTACATCTTCGTTTACGATCAAATTGCCTCGTCATCGCTTGACGAGGTCTGCTGTCTTTTGCCTTGAAGGAGAAGAAACCCATGCGCTCACGTCGCGCATTTACCATGATTGAATTGCTGGTGGTGATTTCGATCACCGCGATCTTGATTGGCATCCTGGTTCCGGCCGTGCAGAAGGTCCGTGAAACTGCAGCGCGTATGCAATGTGCCAACAACCTGAAGCAGATCGGCCTGGCCATGCACACTTATGAATTGGCGAATAAGGCGTTACCGCCGGGGCGAAGCCAGTGGCCGAAGGTCGTTTCCGCCCTGGGCCGCCTTTTGGCCAACGTCGAGCAAGAAAGCTTGCAGCAGCTTGTGAACTTTGACGGGACGCTGGCTGACCCGCAAAACATCGTCGCGTCGCAGACCGGCGTTAAGCTCTTCGTTTGCCCAACCGATCCGGCCCACGGCAAGATTCAGGGAAGCACCGACTATGGAACCAACTATGTCGCCTGCAATGGAACCGGCACGCTCATGGACGCCGCGGGAAATCCCACGACGTATCTGACGATCCCCAATGGCAACGGCGTCTTTGCACAGACGCCGACGCTCATGGTTCAAATCATCGACGGCACTTCCAATACGGTCGCGTTTTCCGAGAGCATCATGGGCACCGGCATTCCCGTGGCCAAAGGCACGATGCCTTCCGATCCGCGCACGGCCATCCTTGAAGTCGCTGGCGGGAACGACCCCACCCCGGCCGATTGCGACGGCATGAACGGAACCTGGGCCGTCAATCGCGGCGGACAGTGGATCAACGGACACTTCGGCAACACGCTCTACAACCACCACTACACGCCCAATCCAGCCAACAAATGGGATTGCGGCAATGGCAGCCACAACAAGGCTCTCTCGACGGCGCGCAGTTTTCATTCCGGCGGCGTCAATGTGCTCCTGGCCGACGGCTCCGTGCGGTTTGTCGCAAACACCATTTCGCTCGGCATTTGGCGCGCTCTGGCAACGCGGGCGGGAGAAGAACCCGTCGGAGGATTCTGAGGCCGCACGCACGCTTATCCGGTGACAGCCAGTTCCACGGCGAGGCGGCAGGCGCGGGTGAAATCGTGGAGGTCGATTTCCTCGTTCGGCATGTGGACATGACGTTGGCCGCAGCCGATCGTCAGCGCTGGGATGCCATGGGCGACGATCCAGTTGGCGTCGTTGCCGCCGTCGTCACGGATGAGGCGCGGCTTGATGCCGAGGCGCTGGGCCGCGGCCAGGGCGGTTCGCACGACGGCGGCATCATCGGCGAGCGCGTAAGCTTCGTAGGTCGGGCCGGGGCCGAAGCGGACGTGCCCCGATTCGCCTCGATGATTGCGTCGGCTCTTGGCGGCGCGCTGGAAGGCGTCGTGCCAGGCGGCGATGATCGTTTTGCGAAACGCCGGATCGTGGCAGCGCGCCTCCGCGAGAATGTGCAGCGCGGGCATGACGACGTTGCTCCCCGTGCCGCCTTTGATGATGCCGACGTTCGCCTTGCCAGTGCCTGCGGGTTTTTCGACCAGACCGTGCCAGCCATCGCGCCCCAGTTCGGCGAGCGCATCGGCGGCGATCAACGCGGCCGAGACGCCGTCCTCCGGGTTCATGCCGGAGTGGGCGGCGATGCCTTCGATGTCGATCGTGAAGCGCTCGGTGCCGGTGACCGCGGTGATGAACACGTCGGCGTGATAACCGTCGAAATTGAATCCGAGCGAGGGTTTTGGTTCTCCGAGTTTCGTCAGATCGAGGCCGCGCGCCCCGACCAGGCCGACCTCCTCCTGCACGAAGAATATGAGCGTCGCCGGTGCGTGATTTCTCTTGCGCGCGACAAGTGTGCGCGCTACTTGCAAAACGCAAGCACAGCCCGTGCGATTGTCGCCGCCGAGCGCCTTGCCCGGGGCATCATTGACGATGCGATTGCCATCGAGTCGCGCGCTCGCCCCGACGCAGCCAGGCACGGTATCCATGTGCGCGCTGAACAGGCGGCGCGGTCCTCGGGCATGCCCATCGAGCCGAACGATGAGGTTGCCGCCGTCGCCGCCGTACTCACTTTGCTGATGGGCGTTATCGCGGACAATGCAGTCGGCCGGGATGCCCAGGTCGAGCAACACGCGGCGCAGATGCTCGGCGACCCGGCTTTCGCTTGCGGGCGGACCGGGGATGGTCAGTAGAGCGAGCAGGTCCTGGATGGCAATGTCGGACATGATCATACCTGTGCGTGTACGACTTGGATGCGGGCACATTTGGTGTCATGTGATCGCGAGGGCCTCCTTGAGGCACAGGTCGATCTTCTGCATGATGTCTGCAGGAAGCGAACCAAGAACGCGCAATACTTCATCTTGTCGCACGGTCGTCAGAGTATTGCAGTTAACCACCGAAGTATGGAGCAGACCGGATTGATTCCCCTCGGGCGTTGCAGCGTCGATCAAGAGATGCGTCGGTTCGTGGGCGCGTGCCAAATTGGTCGTGATCATCACAACGACCGTGTTGGCCATCTTGCTGTTGTACGCATCGGATTGAATGACCAGTACGGGACGCACTTTTTTGGGCATTCCCGCAACGGCGAAGTCCACGACAATGATCTGCCCTCGTTTAGCCATAGCGGTTGTACTCGTCCATTTTGGGATCGTCCCAGCCTTCGTCGCCGAGCGCTCGCTGCAACGCCGGGTAGAGATCGCGCGGTTCCAGGTCCGTCAAGGCCGAACGCAATTGCTCGTAGACCTCGGCTTGCAGCAGCACATATTCTCGACACGTGTCGGGGTCGATCAGCCGAACGGGTCGTTCGCCGGTTTCCTTGAGCAGATTTCTTTGCTCGATCGTAAGAGTTTCCATGCGATTCCCCCTGGTCTATCATGCTCTAACGCCGGCCCGATGAAGAATCCCGCCAAACTGGTCCTCAGGATTTCAGGATGTGGGGACCGGGTTGCCCGTCGTTATTGTATACTAACCCAATACGGCGTGCGCGCCGAGTGAACCCGCTTTCGACGTCACCTTTGGGGGGATTCCATACATGAAGCGCATTCTTCGGGTCGTTTGCATCTTGCTTTTCACATCCAGCGCGTTCGCCGCCGACTGGCGCCAGTTTCGCGGGCCGACCGGACAAGGCACCAGCGACGAAAAGGGCCTGCCGACCGAGTGGTCCACGCAAAAGAACATCGTCTGGAAGGTCAAGATGCCCGGCGCCGGCGCGTCGAGCCCCATGACGCTCGGCAATCGCGTCTACATCACCGCCTACTCCGGCTACGCGCTTGACACCAAGAATCCGGGCAACATGGACGATCTCAAACGCCATCTCTTGTGCGTCGATCGCGTTACAGGCAAAGTCAACTGGACGAAGGAATTCGCCCCCGTCCTGCCCGAACACAAGTACGCCGGCGAAGGGGCCTATCACGGCTACGCTCCCAGCACGCCGATCACCGACGGCGAACACCTCTACGTCTTCTTCGGCAAGTCGGGCGTCTTTTGCTTCGATCTCGACGGCAAACAGATCTGGCACACGCTGGTCGGCAAAGGCATCAACGGCTGGGGCTCCGGCGCGTCGCCGATGTTCTACAAGAATCTTCTTATTATCAACGCCAGCATCGAAAGCAATTCACTCATCGCTCTGGACAAAAAGGATGGCAAGGAAGTATGGCGCGCCGCGAAGATCGGGTCGGCATGGGGCACGCCGGTGATCGTGACGACTCCCGCCAAGACGACCGAACTCGCGCTCAGCATGTCTGGCCGCGTCGCCGGTTTCGATCCGGACACGGGCAAGGAACTCTGGAGCGCCAAAGGGCACGGCGGCTATGTTTGCCCAAGTCTCGTCACGCACGACGGCATCGTCTACGCAGTCGGCGGCGGCGGCACCTCGCTCGCCATAAAATCGGGCGGCCGCGGCGACGTCACCGCAACGCACGTCCTCTGGCACGAAAAGAAAGGCTCCAACGCCTCCTCGCCGATCTTTCACGACGGCTTCCTCTACTGGTCCAGCGAGAGCGGCGGCGTCATCCATCGCCAGAACGCCGCCACCGGCAAATCAACCGACAAACGTCTCGCCCCCGACGCCGGCCGCGTCTGGGCGTCGCCCGTGTTCGCGGACGGCAAACTCTATTTCGTCTCGCAGTTCAAGGGAACCTACGTCGTCGCCGCCAACGAGAAGCTCGACCTGGTCAGCCGCAACTTCTTCGACGACGACAGCGCCCGCACCAATGCGTCGATCGCGATCAGCGATGGCCAATTGTTTCTACGCACCGATGCGTACCTTTACTGCCTTGGCAAGAAGTAAATTATTTCAGAGCCGAATGGCACGTAGTTAACCGTTACACTTTTTGCCGCAACGTTTTCGGGCGACCGGGCGCGGTTCTGTCAAAAGGCCGTACGCTTTGGGTCGTCGTTTTCGCGCTCGTGGTTCGTAGCGATCCGGACGGTTCCC
>SYHD01000123.1 GCA_005799265.1 Planctomycetia bacterium
CGGCTGATGTCACGAACTTAGCCCGTCCTTACTGTGGATTGATCAAGTTTCCCTTACTCACCACTATTGCGCTATACAACCCGAAGGCCTTCATCGCGCACGCGGTGTCGCTCGTTCAGGCTTGCGCCCATTGACGAAGATCCTCGACTGCAGCCACCCGTAGGTGTCTGGCCAGTGTCTCAGTGCCAGTGGCGCGGGTCGTGCTCTCACACCCGCTAGCCATCTTAGCCTTTGTGGGCCGTTACCCCGCCAACTAGCTAATAGCACATGGACCACTCTCGAGGCGAAATTCTTTCCCAGCAGAGAGATGCCCCTCCGCTGAATCTCTGGGAATTACCCGCTCGTTAGAACGGCTATGCCCAACCCCAAGGTAGGTTATCCATGCATTACTGCCCCTTTCGCCACTTCCTCTGGCTCGGTATTGCTACAAAGCCAGCATTCGTTCGACTTGCATGCCTAATCCACACCGCCAACGTTCGTTCTGAGCCAGAATCAAACCCTTCAAAAGTTATTCGCTTTGAAGCAGTCTTGCGACTGCCTGTCATTCGAACTAGCTTTCGCAATCGCCTTCATCGAAAGTGGCTAGACGATCGAGAAGGTGGTGATTGCATCGGCTTGACTTTAGTTTCTGGTCACTCTCAGGTCACGACTCAAATGAAATGACGAGTTTTGGAATTCTTGACAAATTCCACCACTTCGTCATTGCGATTCTGTGTCATGCCCTAAGAGCGTAACACATCCTCGCATTGGCTTTTGTTAAAAAGGTGCTTCACCAAGTTGTCAAAGAACGACGAAAAAAGCCGCTGTCAACCAGCGACTTGGTTCCACGTCAGCATGTGACGCATGGAATAATATACGAAGGTCATCGACCAAGTGTCAATGGTTCGTGGGGTCTTTTTGGAAAATAAAAAATCGGCGTCATAACTGACTACCATGAAATGGGTTGTGCGTTCAAGATTCGGCGTTTTATTTTGCGGCCATCCGGGCCGAAAAGCGTAAATCGAATCTGTGGTCGTGCAAGCGTCGCGCTTGCACGGATTTTGGACATGAGCAAGCGCGACGCTTGCACTACGGGAAAAACCATGGCGCAACCACGTGTCTTGATCCTGCGTGCCCCCGGCGCTAACTGCGATGAAGAAGCGCAGTTCGCCTTCGAAAAGGCCGGCGCCGTCGCCGAGCGGCTGCACATCAATCGGCTGCGCGAGAATCCGAAACTGCTGTTGCAGTATCAGATTATGACGATACCCGGCGGCTTCACCTACGGCGACGACGTGGCCGCGGGGAAAATTCTCGCCGTTCAGCTGCAACATTTTCTCGCGGAGGTTTTGCGAACCTTTCGTGATCGCGAACGGCTGATCTTGGGGATCTGCAACGGCTTCCAGGTTCTCCTCAAGGCCGGCCTGATCGTGCCGCCCGATCTCGACGGCGGCCCGATCGCCACGCTCGCGCACAACACCTCCGGCAAATTCGATGATAGGTGGATTCACTTAGAAGCGACGCCAGGCCGATGTCCATTCCTCAAAGGCTATCAACGGCTCCATTTGCCGATCGCGCACGGCGAAGGCCGAGTGGTCTGCACGCAGGAGTGGATTCTCAAGGGATTGATCCAGGCGGGACAGGCTGTCTTGCGTTATGTGGACGCGGACGGCAAACCCGGCGCGTATCCGATCAATCCGAACGGCTCTCAGGGCGACATCGCCGGCCTATGCGATCCGACGGGCCGCGTGCTCGGCCTGATGCCGCATCCCGAGCGCCACATCCTGCCGACGCAGCATCCGCAATGGACGCGCCTCGGCCTCGCGGAGGAGGGGGAGGGGCTGCGGTTGTTTCGCAACGCGGTGGAGGTTTTCAAATAGTCTGGAAGCATCGATCTCGGACCTTTTTTCATCGCCAAGAATCGTAGACCTCGTCTCACTCTATGCCGCTGGCAACACATTGCTTCGCTCCTACAATGCGCAGCTAAACTTATCGACGGAGACCCTCACGATGAAAGCCGCCTTTATCGACGCTCCTGGCTCTCCCGATGTTCTGCGCTATGGTGACGTGCCCATGCCGACGCCCGCCGCGGGCGAGTTGCTCATCCGCGTGGCGACGGCGGCGCTCAATCCGATCGACACGTACATTCGCTCGGGGATGCTTGGCGCTCCGGCGCGGACGCCGTTCATCACGGGGACCGATGTCGCCGGGACCGTCGCCGCCATTGGGCCGAACGTCAAGCGCTTCAAGGCGGGCGAGCGCGTTTGGGGTTCGAACCAGGGCTTACTGGGCCGACAGGGGACGTGCGCGGAATTCGTCTGTGCGTCGGAGGAGTTCTTTTACTCGACGCCCACTGGCGTGTCCGACGATGCCGCCGCCGCCGCCGCCCTCGTCGGCATCACCGCGCATCTGGGGCTTTTCCGGTGCGCCAAGCTGCAAGCGGGCGAGACCGTCTTCGTCAACGGCGGCACCGGCGGCGTCGGCTCGATGGTCGTGCAAATGGCGAAGGCGGTCGGAGCCAAAGCGATCACCACCGTCGGCTCCGAGGACAAAGCCAAGCTGTGCAAGAGTTGGGGCGTTGATTGCGTCCTCAATTACAAGACCGACGACATCCCCGCGCGCATCAAGGAATTCACCCAAGGGCAGGGGGTCAACGTCTGGTACGAAACGCAACGCGAGCCCGACTTCTTCAAGATGGTCGAACTCATGGCGCGCCGCGGCCGCATGATCGTCATGGCCGGCAGACAGGCTCAGCCGACGTTTCCGGTTGGTCCCTTCTACGTCAAGGATTTGTCTCTGCACGGCTTCGCGATGTTTAACGCGTCGACCGACGAACAGCGTGTCTGTGCCGACGACATCAATCGCTGGCTGTCGGCGAAAAAGCTGCACATTCCCATTGGCAAGTCGTTCAAGATTGCCGAGGCCGCGGCAGCGCATCGCTTCCTCGAAGAGAACACGCTCCACAAGGCCGGCACGTTGACGGGCAAGGTTGTGCTGCATCCGTAAGGTTGGCCATCTGTTCCCAATAAATTAGAGGCGAGCAAACTACTCACCACAGTTGACTTCCTTGCTCGGCAGTGGTATTATAATACCACACAGGCGCACGGGAGCGTCCTATGCGATTCGACTCTATCATTTGGGATTTGGACGACGATCCAGAGGGTAACGTTCAACACTGTGCTGAACACGGAGTCACCAAAGAAGAAGTCGAGGAAGTGCTCACGAACTCCACCGACGGCGACACAAGTCGCTCCTCGGGACGGCCGGTTAGCTTTGGCGACACGAGTACGGGTCGCCATCTCATGATCGTGTATGAAGAAATCGATGCCGACACCGTGTACCCTGTCACGGCATACGAGGTTCCGAGGAGAAAAGAATCATGAAACGCATCACACGTAATCGCAAACTGACGGCGGAGGAAGCCGCCAAATACAAGAAGATCCGGGAACAGGTTGCCAACGAGTTGCCGGAATTGATCGAGCGCCATTATGAACGCATGACCGCGCAAGAACAACTTCAGGACTTGCTCATCGCATTGAAGACTGCTCGTGAAGCGAAGGGACTGAGCCTAGCCGACGTGACGGAGCGGACGGGCATGGATCGCTCAGCGATGTCCAAACTCGAGACGGGTCAACGTCCCAATCCCACGATGGAAACTTTGGCCCGTTATGCTGAAGCGGTCGGCAAGCGGCTCGTCATTTCTTTGGCGGATTCGTTACAGGCGGAACCAACACCCAAGGCGTAGTACGTCGGGCACGCAGCCTTTTTGCACACCTGCACAGGTATTGCGCCGGTCTACCCTTGACAAGAACCCGATTTGGACGCACATTTTAGGTAGGCGCGCAAATGGACCCGTGTGCGCAACGAACCAGATATTGGCGTTGGCTCGGCTTTCCCCCCCAGTGATGCCGCCCCTTGAGATCCTTGCAATGCCCATCACCCCCTCACAACGTCCGACACGTGAATGGCCGCGCTTGATCATTGCCATCTTCCTGGTCGGCATCGTTGTTTACCCGTTCTATCATTATTTCGCCCCGAACCGCGCGGATACCTGGTTGAGCTTGCCGCGGCAGCGCTGGGCTCAGCTTCTGCTGGGGCCGGAGCAGATCGCCTGCTACGGCTGCTTCGTGTGGGGCTTGCTGATATTCATTGGCCGCTATCGCGAAACGCGCCGGCAGCGCTGGGCATTCTCGCTTAATCTTTTGCCGAGCGAGGAAGGCGCCCGCATCCTTCAAGAAGACGCGCGCCCGTTGCAACGGCACATGGACCAGTTGCTGTCGCGACACGGTCCGTTCATCCTCGCCAACATGATCCGTGCGGGCTTGTCGAAGTTGACTTTGAGCCGATCGAGCGAAGATGTCCGCGAGACCTTGAAGACGCAGGCCGACGTCGATCTCGGCCGGCTGATCTCCAGCATGGCGACTTTGAATTACCTGGTCTGGGCGATTCCGGCGATCGGGTTCTTCGGCACCGTGCGCGGCCTGGCTGGCAGCATGACGATCGCCGGGCAAGGCGGAGATCAGTTGCGGATTGCCACCGAACACCTCAAGGTCGCGTTTGATTGCACACTGGTCGCGCTGGGTTTGAGCCTCATCGCCATGTTTCTGATCCACACGCTGCAGCGCGAAGAGGAATCGCTCGTTATCGACTGTCAGCAGTATTGCCTCGAGCATCTCGTCAACCGCATCTACGAGCCGGAGATTGCCGGCAATTTCAGCCACGGGTCGGAGATGAGCGCGGGGGGCATGATCGCGGGCAACTTGACGGAAAGGGCGTCCTGATGGCCGTCATGGCACTAGACTGGAATGCGACGCGCGTCCGCGCGGTCTCCGGGCCGATGGGGGGATACCCTCTGGTGCTTCCTCTGGATCCGCCGCACGTCGATATTCCCATGGCGATCAGCCTGGACGGGACGACTCCCGAAGTCGGCGCGGCGGCGCTGCTGCAGTGTCGGCAAAACCCGGACGTGGTATGCCGGGCGTTTCTGCCGTTCTTGAGTGCGATGCCCGGCCACGGTCCGCGCTGGCAAGCAGGCCGGCATTTGCTCGACGCGCGCGCCGCTTGCTCGTTGATTTGGCAAAAGCTCCAACCTCTTGGAACGCAGACCAAGGGAATCGTCCTCAGCCTGCCCGCCTATTTGCAGGCCGCGCAGGCCGAGACGCTGTGCCGCCTCAGCGGGCCCTTGAACTTACCGTTGTTCGGCTCCGTGTCGACGACCCTGACCGCCGCTCTCGCCGGGCACCTGGAGCGCTTCTGGCAACGCTCCGTCCTGGTGATCGACATCGACGACTACGCTCTGACGCTCGGCTGGGTCGCGGCTGCCGCGGACAAGGCGCAGCTCGTCGAAAGCCGCTCGTTTCCTCACCTGGGCCTGCGCTTCTGGCATGATCGCTTGATCAATACGCTGGCGGACCTATTCGTTTGGCAGCACCGGCGCGATCTGCGCGATTCGCCCGTCGCCGAGCAGAGCGTTTACGATCAGCTCGACCTGCTGCTCGAGGCCGGCCAGCAAAACCGCGCCATTCAGCTCGGCGTCAAGGGGCGCGACTGGTTCAACCACCTGCTCGTTCATCCGGAGCAAACGGTGCAGTTCTGCCAAACGCTCGTCAACAAGGTCGCCGCCGAGGTCGATCATCTGCTCCTGACCTGCTCCGCGGACGAGACGCCACGCGGCATTCTGTTGACGGATCAGGCCGGCCGGCTGCCGGGCCTCCTCGAAGCGTTGCAAGGACTGTTTCAGCCGGGGCGGAGCAACCCTTCGTCTCTCCCACCTGACGGGGGCGCGGGCGCGCGCTTGCCGCAGTCCGATTTCCACGAGGAGGATTTCGGCGAAGCGCTTTTGTTCAACGACACCGAAGACAACGGCGGCGTGCTCGTGTTGCCTGCCGAGGCGCCCGCCCGCGTGGCCCACGCTTTGGCGCAGCGGTTCGGCGCCGGCGAACGGCCGACGGGACATCTGGAGACGAGCGTGCCGTTGCCGGCGCCGCAACCCGTCGATGCCGGTCCGCCGCGCTTGCACTTCCGCGGGCGCGATTATCTGCTGCGCGAGGCGAGCTTCCTCATCGGCTCGCTGTTCGGCTGCCAGCTCCATTTCGAAAAGGCGGCCTTCCCGGAAGTGGCGGCCAAGCACTGCGAGATCGTCTACGATCACCGTGCCTTCACGCTCTTCAGCCGCAGCCGTGAGGTGACGCTGGTCAACGACCATCCGGTCGCCGGCAGCGTCGTCTTGCGTGCGGGAGATCGGATTCGCCTTGGCCTGCGCGGGCCGGTCGTGAGGGTCCTCGGCCGCTCGCTGCCGCGCTCGGCCCCGGCGGTGTTTGTGTGATTTGTCCGTGGTCCGTGGCAAAATTCAAGTGTTATTGCCACGGACTACGGACTAACTTGGATGTACTCCCATGCTCTTGCGCCACAAGACGCCGACGATCTTCAACATCTACATGCTCGATGTGATCTGCTGCGCGCTCGGTTGCGTTATTTTGTTGTGGCAGGTCGCGCATCAGGAAGCGGAGTCGCAAACCGAAAAGGCCAAGAAGGAATCGGCCGCCTCGGAATACGCCCGGATTCAGACCGAGAAGATTGGCAAGGATCTGCTGGCGAAGCAACTGGAATACGAGGAATCCAACAGAAATTTGGCGGCCGCTCTTGGCGCTCTAGAACGGGCGCTCGGACAGAAAGCATCGCTGTCCCAGTCGCTCGCCAGCGCCGAGAAGGATCGCGATGCCGCCAAACAACTCGCCACGGATCGGCAGGAGGACCTCGCCAAGGCCAGGCTCTTGCTTAATCTCAGCGACGAGCGGCTCAAGAATCTCGAAGCGAATCTCTTGAAACGTCTGTCCGAACAAGCGAAACTCTTCGAGCAGCTCAAGAACGCGGAGCAGAAAAACGTCGAAATGACTGCCCAACTCGTCCTGGCCAACAAGAGCATCGCGGCTCTGAACGATGACGCCGCCGTCAAGCTCGCCGATCTGAAATCCGCGCAGAAGAACGCAAAAGAGCAGGCTGTCCTTTTGAAGCTCTCGCAGGAAGACGCCCGCAAACTGCAAAACCTGCTCGCGCTCGCGAACAAGAATATTGACCTGATGAAAGGCGACATCGCGGGCCAACTCGCCAACCTGAAATCCGCTCAGAAGACCGCACAGGAACAGGCCGCCCTCTTGAAAATCTCGCAGGAGGACGCTCGCAGGCTGCAGACCTTGCTCGACTCGCTGCGCATGGATAGCAAATCCGCGCAGGCCAAATTGAAGCTCACCGAACTGACGCTCAAGGTGCGCGAGGAAGACCTCGATCGCACGCGCAAGGACTTGACGCTCCTCTTGACGACCAAGGATCGGCTCAACCAGCGCATCGTCAGCCTGGAGGCCGACCTCGATCAACGCTTCGCCGGCATTCCGCTGACGGGCGAGAACGTCGTCTTCCTCATCGACACTTCCGGGAGCATGATGATGAAGGACGGCGAGGTCGAGGATCCCGACAAATGGCCGTTCCTGTGCGAGACGCTCATGAAGTTGATGAAGAGCATCCCAACGCTCCAGCGCTTCCAGGTCATTTTGTTTTCCGAGAAGTCCAAGGACAAGGATGGCAAGTTGAAGGGAGATCCCGTCGTCCACCTCTTTCAGAACCGCGATCAATGGCTGAAGTACGACGGCCCGAAAACCGCGCTGCGCGTTCGCGATGAGCTCAAAAAAGTCGAACCCGACGGCGGCACGAACCTGCACGCCGGTTTTGAGGACGCCTTCCGTTACCGAAAGATCAAGCTCGACACGATCTATCTCTTCTCCGACGGCCTGCCCAACGTCGGCCCTGGTGTCCCCGCCAACATCGGCAATCCGACCGAGGCGCAAAAAAACTTGCTCATGGCCAAGTTCATTCGCGACAAGCTCAAGACCGACTGGAATCGCCCCGACAATGTCAAGCGCGACGTGCGCATCAACGCCGTCGGCTTTTACTTCGAAAGCCCCGACGTGGGCGCCTTCTTGTGGGCGCTGGCGCGCGAACACAAGGGGAACTTCGTGGGGCTGCGCTAGGCCGCCTTGAGGAGCACCCATTTTTGGCGTAGGATACAAATTGCGAGCGCTGGGCCGCACGCGGAGGATTCACCAATGCCGGAAACGGTTGCCGAACGTCACTACCGAGATCGCGTGCAGTCCGTCAAGCAACTTGCCGGTTCGCTCGATGCCGAGCGTGCGGCGCTGTCCTGGCAGGATTACGAGGATCTTGTCGCGCTCTGCATCGAGCTATCCACATCAGGACGGGACCTCATTGGCAACGAATATCAACGCATCTTCAAGAATCCCAATCTCTCGGTCGGCTGGCTCAAAGAGCGCCGACAGGTCATCGAAGAATTAAGCGACAGTTACCTCAAGTTGGTGGAGACGATCAGGGCATCGGCGCTGCAGGCCTGGCGTGCCGCCGGCAAGCCGAATGGGGCTGATCTTGAGTCGATTCTCGACAACGCGATTGCCGGCGTTGCCGAGGCAAAACGCAGCGTTCTCGAACGTTGGCCCATCGGCAGCCCCGAGGAAATGATCGAGGCCAAGGCGGCCATCGCACGCGGCGAGACGATCGGCGCCGAGGAGGCATTCGCCGAGATCGCGGGCACTGACGTGAAAACCTGGCGCAAGAGCGTCGAGGAGTACCAATTGCGCGAGCAATGGTCCCCTAATGAATGACCATGCCTTTCACCAGGATACGTCTCTCGCGCATGGCCAAGGAGCAGATCCGCGCGTGGGCCCTGCCCGACGACATCTTGAAGCAGGTCTACCTTCATCTCACCGAAGTTCTGCCCAACGATCCTGAGCACAACTTGACCCGCGAGAGTTCAGCCTTTGAAGGCATGGTGACTGAATTCACCCGTCGCGACCGCTACACGAAAGGCAGAGAGCACGTGTTCGCGTTCCTGATTGTCTTCGGCGCGGACGAGGAAACGCTTGTGGTCCAGCGCGGGGCATACACGTGTGAGGATAGTGAAACCTAGTCGTTCTTTTCGCGGCTTGAGGAAACGTGCACACCGCGCAAATTCCAACGATTCGCTTCGGGATCGTCCTGCGCAAAGCCGACCGCGTCAAGCAGCGGCCAGACTTCCGGCGGGATCGGCGTATGCGCCAGTTCGACGGTCTCCGCGAGCCGTTCGACGCGTGACAGGCCGATGATCGTCGAAGTGATGCGCGGATCGCGCGTCGAAAATTGCAGCGCCGCCGCTGCGAGCGGGATCTTATGACGCTTGCAGATCGCCTCCAGCTTGCGAACCCGTTCGAGTATTACGGCGTCCGCGGCCTGGTACGCATAACGCGGGTAGGCGTCCGCCCCCTTGGCGAGGATGCCGCTGCCGTAGGGCGCCGCGTTCAGGACGGCGAGTCCCATCTGTGCGGCTTTCTCGATGAGCGGCTCGGCCGAGCGGTTCAGCAGCGTGTAGCGATTGTGCGTGATCAAAGCTTCAAAAAAGCCCGTCTCGATGTAGCGCAGCATCAAATCGACCGGCCCTCCCGCCATGCCGACATGGCCGATGACGCCTTGCTCTTTGAGCTTGACCAGCGCCTCGGTCGCGCCTCCCTTGGCCATGATGTCTTCGAAGCGCGCGTGCTCCGGATCGTGCAGAAAAACGATCGGCAACTTGTCCACGCCGAGAAGCCTCAAGCTGCGCTCGACGGAACGCTTGATCTGCGTGCCGGAAAAATCGCCCGTCTTGAGGTCGCGATCCGCTTTCGTCGCGATGAGGTAACCCGACGGCACGCCGCCAAGCTCGCGCAGGACGATGCCGATGCGGCGCTCGCTTTCGCCGTCGCCGTAGGACGCGGCCGTGTCGAGCAAGTTGATCGGCGATTGGAAACAGGCGCGCAACGTGCCGAGCGCTTGCTCCTCGGCAACGTCATACGCGAACGCCTCCGGCATGCTCCCCAGCGGGGCACAACCAATGCAGAGAGGGGTGACGCGCAAAGGCGTTTTGCCGAAGGCTCGCAAAGGCAAAAAGGTCGGCATGCAGCGTGGCTCCATGTACCGCTTGCGGTTCGACATGCGCAGGGCGCTTCGCGAACGCCAGGCCGCAAGCGGCGTCCGATTCATTGTACGAACACGCCCTACACTCTATAATGGACGTTGGATCACAACTCCTCTTGAGCAGTCTCACTCATGCAAGAACTGCACCATGAATGCGGGATCGCGGCCATCTACCACCTCGAGAGCCCGACCCCCTCGAAGCTCGTCGCCAAGGATGGACCGGAGCAGGTCACGCGGCTCATGGTCCGCATGCTCATCGACCTGCAAAACCGCGGGCAACTCGCCACCGGCATGACCTCGTTCAATCCGCATCGCGAAAGCGTTCTCGACACCTACAAGCAGATCGGCACCGTCATCGAGGCGTTTCGGCTCAATCATCCCGCCAAGTTCGAGAACATCCTGCGCGACTACGCCGGCCGAGCCGCCATGGGGCACGTCCGCTACGCCACCTGCGGCAAGAACGACAAGGATCACGCCCAGCCGTTCGAGCGTTATCATGGCCGCAAGTGGAAGTGGTTCACGATGGCCTTCAACGGCCAGCTGGCGAATTATCAAGAACTCAAATCGGAACTGCTCAACAAGGAAGATTACTATCTGATGCGCGACCTCGACACCGAGGTCATCATGCACTACCTCAGCTACGAACTGCGCGGCGACGATCGTCCGGACCTCGTGCAAGTCTTCCGCAACCTCGCGAAGAAGTTCGACGGGGCGTACAACCTCGTCTTCATGAACGGCATGGGCGACATGTGCGTCGTCCGCGATCCGGTGGGCATCCGGCCGCTCTGTTACGCGATCGATGGTCCGCTCTTCGCCGCCGCCAGCGAGAGCGTGGCGTTGTCGAACGTTGGCTTCACAGACGTCAAGACGCTGCAGCCTGGCGAGATGGTGTTGATCCAGGACAATCAAATCCGCATCGAGCGCTTCGCGGAGCCGCGCAGTCGTACGGCGCATTGCTTCTTCGAGTGGATCTACTTCGCGAACGTGGCCAGCACGCTCGACGAACGCAGCGTCTACCTGTCGCGCGCCGCTCTCGGCAAAGAGCTGGCGATTCAGGAGCATCGCCTGGGTCTTATCAAGCCCGATTACAACACGGTGGTCGTGCCCGTCCCCGACACGGGCAAGGCCGCCGCCGACTCGATGGCGTATGAGTTGGGAGTGCCATCGGTCGAGGGGCTGATGCGCAATCGCCATATCGGCCGCACGTTTATCGAAGGCAACAATCGCGCCGATCGCGTGAAGATGAAGTTCTCGCCGTTGCGCGAGGTGCTCGAAGGGCGGCGCGTCATTCTCGTCGAGGATTCAATCGTTCGCAGCACGACCCTGAAGGGACTCCTATGGCTGATCCGCGAACGCGGCGGCGCCAAGGAGATTCACGTCCGCGTCGCCTGTCCGCCGATCATCGCGCCGTGTTTCTACGGGATCGACATGTCGACGGTGAGCGAGTTGTACGCGACGCAGTTCATGCGCGGCAAGATCATCACGCTCGAGGAACAGCAAGCGATGGCCCGCGCCTTGGAAGCGGACAGCCTGTTCTACCTGCCGCTCGACGCGATCGCCCGCTGCATCCGCCTGCCCGCTGATCGTTTGTGCCGGGCCTGCATCACCGGCGAGTACCCGACCGAGGCGGGGGAGCGCATGTACCAGCTTGCGTTGCGCAAACACGAGGGGGGCGGGTCCAACGGCCGCACGTATGAATCGGGCGGTAGCTGTGGATGAACAAAAAAAGCGAGTTCCAGCACGGAACTCGCTCTCTACGGCTTCAGACCATGCAGCCGAGGCGATCAGACGATCACTCAAAGAGTAAGCGCCTGATCGTCAGGGCTAACGCTTCCTGTTCTGGCGGGGTCATTTCGCCAGCGAGATCGTCAGTTTCGCTTCGTGGACGATCGGGACCGTCTCGTTGAACATCGACGTGAAGCGAATCGTCACGCTCGTGTTGGCCGCCACCGCGGCGTCCGGTGCGGCGCGTATGATCAGCTTCGCTTCATCCGCATCCGTGGCGATGCTCACATCCTTGGCGCTCAGGCCCTTGGCAGTGGGCGGGAAGATCGCTTCGACCTTGAACGACGACGGGAAATCGAACTGGCGCGCGACCCGCGCCGTGATCTCGACTTCCTTGCCCGGCGCCAGCTTCGTCATCGCCGGCGTCGCAGTCACTTTGCCGAGCTGCTTGGGCACGATGGTGAGGCTGATCGGCATCGACACCGTTTGAATGTTGGGCGGCTGCGGACCTTTAGGAGGATTCTTGGGATTGATCGGCTGCGTGGCACCGCGCAAGAACACGGTGTAGTTGCCCGGCACGAAGCCCATGCCGCCTTTGCCCAGTTCGAGCGTGGCGGTGCCGCCGAGTTGCGCGGGGGTCAACGTGATGGGCGGCGAGGTGACGCCCGGCGGACCACCCAGCGCGACGACCGTGACGCTGCCCTTGAAGAGCGCGGATGGCACCAGCTTGACCGGAATGGCGATCTTCTCGCCTTGCTGGACCGTCAATTTTTGCGTGCCCACGGCAAGCGTGTACGGCGCCTGTTCGCGGACGGCGAGCACCAGCTCGCGATCGAGACGCGTGATCGTCGGCGTGTTTGCCGCCGCAACCGGCCAGGAGATCGACGCCGCACGCATCTCGCGGACGAGCTTCTGGCCCTTGACGTTGGCGGTGCCGACGATGGTGATCGCCCCGGTCCACGATTTGGCGTCGGCGTTGGCGTTGACGACGACGTTGGCGACCTTCTGGCTGCCGGTGATGACTTGCGGCTGAATGCTCACCCCCTTGGGAAGATTCTCGCCCGTGAGCGTGATCTCATCGTTAAACCCGCCGAAACGCCAGACATAGACGGTGAACGCGGCCCCGCCCAATTGGTTGGCGACGTTTGCGTCCGGACTCAGCTGCGACGGCGCCATCGCGACCATGCGGAAATCGGGCTGCTCCGTGGTGATGTGCACGGTATAGAGATTGCGCGGCCCATATTGAATGAAGGCGTCGCGGCTGGTTACGACGAGATAGTACGTGCCGTCGGCGGGCACCACGAAGCGATACTTCGACGGATCATCGCTGCGAGTGTAGAACTGCGGACTGAGGATCTCCGCCGTATCATCCTGCTCGGTAATCAGGCTGCCTTGCTGGTCGCGCAGTTGGAAGTAAAGGTCCATCGGGGCGCCGACTCGTTCGCCAAACGTCTCGATGTGGAATACCTGCCCCTTCTTGGCCGAGAAGGTGTACCAGTCGCGATCGGCTTTCTTCTCGATACGCCCGGCAATGACGCACGGGACCGCGATTTTCTGGGCCTTGTCCTTGTCGTCGTTGTCGGCGTTTTCAACGACGATGGGGGCGGCGGCATACGACAGCAGATGTGCGTTCGACATACCCGAGGCGTTCTCCTCGCGATGCTCGAAACCGTCCAGCATCGAATTGACCGGCGAGATGAATCCGGTGCTGGCCAGACGCTGCAGTGCCCGCGCGTCGGTCGGCGGCTTGATCGTGACGGTGATCTTTTCCAGCGGGCGATTGTTGATGACCGCATCCGGATCGAGTTTGCCTCCCTTCAAGTTCCGTCCGTAGACCGTGACCTGCGTGGCCTTGCCCGGCTCGACGATCGGCGGGAAAACCGCATCGATCCACGGCGCCGTCGAGACGCTCAGGTGGTAAAAGTGATCGGTCCCGCCTTGTGTGTAAGAGAAAGAGTAGACGCGCACGAAGTATTCGCCGTCGCTCGGCAGAACGGCGTCCAGCAGCGCGTCGCTATTGTTGTAGCCGCGATTGCTGCCCAGGTAGCCGCCGTCCGCGCCATAGAGTTGCATCTCGACGGGGAGTCGGCTGTCGATGCTGGTGGTGAGGCACGAACACAGGACGCGGTTCCCCTTCTTGCCCGTGAAGCTGTAGAAATCGACGTCGGTCGGCGCGAGAATGACGCCGGAGACGGAACTGTTCAGTTCGATTTTCTGCGCGGTGGGTACGTCATTGTTGGGTTCTTCTTCGACGAATTCCTTCTGATTGCTGATGACGAACGCCCGCGGATTGCTGACGCCCGCCTTGGTGACGATGCGCACGTCGTGAATGCCGATGGGGGCGTTGGCGGGCAGCGTCACCTTGAATTTTTGGGCGGGGACGTTGGGCAGGCCTTTGCCTTTCTTGTCGACGCCGCCTTTCTCGGTGGTGCTGCCGAGCACCTCGACCTTTACGCCGGGAAAGTTGAAGTGCAGACCTTCCACGTCGTTGATGTTCTGTCCCGTGACGCGCAGCTCGAAAGTCGAACCCGCCTGCCCCGCGACGGGCGTGACATACGCGACGACCGGCGTCAGCCCCGGCGGCGCTTGCATCCCTTGCCCAAACGTGAACGACGCGGCGACGCTGACGCTGAACGCCCCGAGCACGGCCGCGAATGAGTGTTTCGTTAGCATGGTCTCCCCCCAGCAAAGATGGTCGAAAGAGCGATAGGTATAGGTTAACCGATAGGGAAACGCTTGTGAAAGGAAAATGACACCCGCAAGAAAAATTTTGGCGCGATCCAATCACGGGTGAGAGCCTGAAGCGTTTGCGAGGGTGAAAAATTCTCGCCAGATTTAGCTTGACGAATGTCCACTGCTTCGTCTACCATCGCATTCATCTCATGCCCAATCCACAACACGGAGTGCGCCCGATGCGTATTCCCCTCCGTTCGATTCGCAAACAATTCCGCACGCGCCTACAAGTAGAACAGCTGGAAGATCGGATCGTCCCTGCATGGGTCAATCACGCCCCGGTGGGGGCTGATAATACCGTGACCTTGCTCGAGGACACGTCGCATGTTTTTCAGGTCGGCGACTTCGGCTACACCGACCCGCAGGATTGGCCCGCGAACAAGTTCCAGGCCGTCAGGATCGTGAACTTGCCCGGCGCCGGCACTCTCATTAACGACGACACGCCTGTCAACGCGGGTGATTTCGTGAACATCAGCGACATCCTCCTTGGCAAATTCAGCTTCCAAGCCGCGCCCGACGCGAACGGCACGGCCTACGCGCAATCGAATTTCCAGGTGCAAGACGACGGCGGCACCGCGTTCGGCGGCGTCGATCTCGACGCGCGGTTGCGATTGACTTCACTGATAACCAGGGACGGGGCGGTGGCATCTTTAACGCGGGCACGCTCGGACTCTGGCGCGTTACGATGACCGGCAACCTAGCGAACCAGGGAGGCGCCATTGCTAACATCAACAGCGGCGTCCTCACCGTGGGTTTTTGCTTGTTCATCGCTAACGAAGCGAGTGATAGGGGTGGCGCGATCTTTAACCGGGGCCAAGCATCAATTGGAAATGGCACCCAAATTTTCTCGAATCGGGCTTCGGCTGGTGGCGGGATCTATAACATTGCGAATGGGCAATTGACGATTACCGGAAACACATGGATTTCCGGGAACACCGCAACAGGCACATTTGCCCTAGGCTCCGGCTACGGCGGGGGTATCGCCAATTTAGGAATCGCCATCCTGTTGGATGTCACCATAACGGATAACACATCCCTCAGAGAAGGTGGTGGGATCTTCAGCGATGCGACGACTACTCTCACCAACGTGTACATCTATGACAACCGGGCCACTGACCGAGATACCGGCAAGGGTGGCGGCATCTACGTCCGCCAAGGTACCACGACATTAGTTTCGGGATGCACGTTGTTGGAGAACCGGAGTGGTTGGCGCAGCGGACTCGATGGCATCATGTTCACGAATAATGCCCTTCTCGTCACGAACGACGACCTCAATAATCTCTTTGACCCGGTGATCTGTGAAAACCAATAGGAAAAAATCCATGATGGTTTTTATTCTCGCGGCTTTGATAATCGCTCCGGGGTTGGTGGTTGCGCAGACAAGTGATGAGCGACCTGTTGCATTGCTTATCAAACAACTGGCTAGCAGCAATTTCCGAATTCGCCAATCAGCGGCGGAGGAACTCACGCAACGACCGACCGCTGAAAAGGCGCTCCGGAAGGCACTCCCGTCAGCCGATCTCGATACGCGCCGGCGGATACAGGAAATCCTCGATTATTACGATCGTCGTCCGCTGCGCGAATTGAATTTCATGGTTAAGGAAGGCCGCATTGAAGAATTCGCGAAAAGCGCGGTAGCCATGCCCCCACGAAAATATGACGCCGAGGTCTGGTTCGCGGTCCGCGAATTTGCGCGTACATTGAGGGACTTGCATGAGAAGAAAGGTGGCCAGAAGATCAAGCGGGGTGTGCTTGAGGTTTCAGATGATTGGCTCCCGGTATTTCTGAGTGAAAATCGTGTCACAGAGGCTACGAAAGCCCGGTCAGATGGTCTCTATCTTGTCCGCGCATGCGAGGTAGACTTGGATCAGAGGCGGAGAAAGAATCGGGAGTTCGCCAACGAATTGGACGCGGGATGCATCATAGTTGCCGCAGGCAAGGTGCGATTGCATGCGGAGAGCTCGGCTATCATCATTGCGGAAGGCTCCGTTCAACTTAGTGGGTGCAGAACTCTTGGTTTGCTTCTTATTAGCGGCGGCGATGTTGAACTGGACGGCGACCTCGATAATTCGCTCATCATCGCCCGCGGCAAGATCACCATCAATGGGGCCAATAAGATATCTGGCTGTCGAATCATCAGCGGCAAGACGGTTGCGCTCGACCCCACAACCGAACAAAGAGCGCCAAACCTTATCACGGAAAACGATCCGAATCCCCTCGGCTACATCCGCTGGTCCGATCCGCCGAAGGAAAAGGCCGCACCCAAATCCAAGTGACGCCATGCTTCACCGGATATTCGCTTACTTCGCCATTTTTGCGCCGCTCTCGGACGGGTGTAAACTCGCTCGCCTGGGGCGATCGGCATATCTTCCCCAAACTACGAAATTGCCGAGATTCAACCCAAAATCGCGTCGAAGCACGGATTTTTTTATTTTTTCCATTGCCAAGTGCTGATTCTATGGGTAGGATCGAAGGCACAGTGTGTACGCACCGACGCGAGGCCCTTTCCTACCATGCCGCGTTCGGACGTGCCCCACATGCACACCATCACACCTTTAGGGGGGTTTCGCGATGTTTACGGTTCTCGGAAACAAGCAGAGCTTCTGCGACGGCCTGAGCCGACGCAACTTCCTCAAGATCGGCGCGTTCGGCGCTGGCTTGACCTTGGCCGACATGCTGCGCCTGCAAGCTCAAGCGAGCGACGCGCCCGCAGCTGCTCGCCAGTCGCGGCCCAAGTCCGCGATCATGATCTATCTGCCCGGCGGCCCGACGCACATGGACACCTACGATCTCAAGCCGGATGCCCCGGCCGAGTTCCGTGGCGAGTTCACGCCGATCCAGACCAACGTCAATGGCGTGCAGATCTCCCCGCTGTTCCCCTTGCAAGCGGCGATGTTCGACAAGTTTGCGGTCATCCGCTCGATCGTCTCCGTCGATGAACACAGCGATAGCCTGGTCACGACCGGCAAGAGCCAGCGCGAAAACATGACGGCGAATCATCCGAGCTTCGGCTCGGTCATGTCGCGCGTCCGCGCCAGCGAGCAGTCCTCGATGCCGACCTACGTTTCGTTGCGCGGCATGTCGCGCGGCACGGAGCCGGGCTTCCTCGGCATCCAGCACCGCCCGTTCTCGCCGCAAGGCCCCGGCATCCAGAACCTCACGCCGCTGCAGACCGTGACCCAGGAACGCATGAACGATCGCCGCGCCATGCTCGAAAGCTTCGACAACCTGAACCGCGAAGTCGATGCCAACGCGGCCGGCCTCGATACGTTCACGGCCCGCGCGTTCGACATGATCACTTCGGGCGGCGTCCGCACGGCCCTCGATCTGAACCGTGAAGCCCAGGCTTCCCGCACCCGTTATCAGGGCGTCGAGCAGTTCCTCACCGCGCGTCGTCTCGTCGAAGCCGGCGTCGGCTGCGTCACGATGTCCTACGGCGGTTGGGATACGCACGGCCAGAACTTCCAGGCCATGCGTCGTCAGCTGCCCAACCTGGATAAGGGCTTGTCGCTTCTCGTCGGCGATCTCGCCGAACGCGGCCTGCTCAACGATGTCGCCGTCATCATGTGGGGCGAATTCGGCCGCACGCCGCGCATCAACAACAACGCGGGTCGCGATCACTGGTCACCGGTCATGTCGGCCCTCGTCGCGGGCGGCGGCATGCGGATGGGTCAGGCGATCGGCACCTCGACGGCGCGCGGCGAACGTCCGCAAGAACGTCGCGTCACCGCTCCGCAGGTTCTCGCGACCCTGTATCGCGCGATGGGCATCGACCCCGGCATGACGTTCAACAACGGCACCGGCCGTCCGATCCACGTCGTCGAAGATCGCGCCCCGATCACCGAGTTGCTCGGCTAATAATTCCCCGTTTAGCGCTCGCGGCGAAGCGCCCAAACGTTAATTCGCGAGCGCTGAACGAATGCCAAACAAGAGGGATCAGGAATCAGGGAACCTCCCTCGGTTCCCGATCCCTTTGCTTTTTTTACTCCGACCCATACCGAACACTATCGTGCGGATGCACCGTGAAGGGGAAATATCCATGCGAAAACTTCTCGTCGCCTTGGCCCTGGGATGGACCGTTTGCATTGCGGCGCCAGCCTACACTCAAGACAAAACCAAGAAGATCGAATCCGACGTGATCAAGCTCCCGACCCCCGCCGAGGTCAAGGAACTGCAAGCCGTCGCTGCCGAGATCAAGCTCATCGGCGAAGACGAATCGCGTCAGCTGGTGCTCACCGGCATTCTGCAAGCCGGCGGCTACCAGGATCTCACCGGCGACGTGCAGTATGAAATCGCCGACGCGAAAATCGTGCGCGTTTCCAGCGCCGGCCGCGTCCTGCCGCTCGCCAACGGATCCACAACCATCACCGCCCGCTTTGGCGACAAAGCCACGACCATCAAGGCCACTGTGGAATCGATGGACCAGGCGATTCCCATCAGCTTCGCCAACCATATTGTGCCGATCTTCACCAAGCTCGGCTGCAACGGCGGCGGTTGCCACGGCAAGTCCGGCGGACAGAACGGCTTCGCCCTGTCGCTGCTCGGCTTCGTCCCCGAACTCGACTATCAAACGCTGGTGAAAGAGAACCGCGGCCGCCGCGTTCTCCCCTCCGCTCCGGAACACAGCCTCCTGCTCATGAAGGCCGCGGGCATCATGGCCCACGCGGGCGGCAAGCGTCTCGAAGCCGGCTCCGATGAATACAAGCTCATCCGCCGCTGGATCGCTTCGGGCACGCCGTACTCCGATGGCAAGGACCTCGAGGTCAAGCACATCACCGTCCATCCCGAGCACCGCATCATCAATCGCAATAATCGCCAGCAGTTCAGCGTGATCGCCCATTACTCCGACGGCACCTCGGCCGACGTGACGCAACGGGCCCAGTTCGAGAGCAACGATCCCGACATCGCGGCCGTTGACGGAACCGGTCTGGTGCGTTCGCTCGACATGTCCGGCGAAGCGGCGGTCATGGCTCGGTATCAGGCGCAAGTCGCCACCTTCCGCGCCACCGTGCCGCTCGGCATGAAGATCCCCGCCTACGCGTTCACGCCGAAGACGCTCGTCGATCGCCACACGCAGAAGAAATGGCAAGAACTGGGCATCGTTCCCTCGGATCTTTGCAGCGACGACATCTTCATTCGCCGCGTGTATGTGGACGTGACCGGCACGCTGCCGACGCCGGCGCAGATCCGCGAGTTCACGGCCGACAAGGGCGCCGACAAGCGCGACAAGTTGATCGATCGCCTCCTCGAAACGCCCGAGTACAGTTACCTGTTCGCCAATCGCTGGGCCGACGTGCTCCGCGTCAAGCGTGGCAATCAGCAGAACCAAAACCGTGCGTTCGGCACGTTCTCGTTCCACAGCTGGATCCGCGAGTCGATCGCCACGGATAAGCCGTACGATCAGTTCACGCGCGAGATCCTCGGCGCCATCGGCGACGAAGCGAAGTCCCCGCCGACGATGTGGTATCGCGATCTGCAGAAGCCCGAGCAATTCGTCGATGACGCCTGCCAGCTCTTCCTCGGCGTCCGCGTCGCCTGCGCTCAGTGCCACCATCACCCGTATGAAAAGTGGAGCCAGGACGATTACTGGGGCATGGCCTCGTTCTTCGCGATGATCGGCCGCAAGCCGGCGCCGAGCTTGGGCGTCAATGTTCAGAACCCGAATCAGGCGCGCCAGATCATTTTCAACAAGGGCACGGGAACGGTCGTCAACAATCGCACGGGTCGGACGGCGATCATGCGAGCCTTGGACGGCCCGCCAGTGGAGTTGGCTCCGGGTGAAGATCCGCGTCATCGCCTGGTCGATTGGATGGTCGATGCGAAGAACCCGTTCTTCGCCAAGGCCGTCGTCAATCGTTATTGGGCCCACTTTTTCGCCAAGGGCATCGTTGATCCCGTGGACGACATGCGCGTCACCAACCCGCCGTCGAACCCGGAATTGCTCGACGCCCTGGCCGCCGACTTGATCAAGAACAATTTCAGCCTCAAGCACCTCGTGCGCACCATGGTCAAGAGCCGAACCTATCAGCTCTCGGCAATGCCGAACGAGTTCAACAAGAACGACAAGAAGGCGTTTGCCCGGTACTATCCGCGCCGCATGTCGGCGGAAGTGCTGTTCGACGCGGTTTCGCAGGTGACGAATAGCCCGGCAATCTTCACGGGCTTGCCGACCGATCGTTTTTCTCCGAATCGCGCGATCATGCTTCCGGATGAAGCGTTCCCGTCGTACTTCCTCGACGTGTTCGGCCGTCCGCAGCGCATCAGCGCCTGCGAATGCGAACGCGTTTCAGAGGCGAACTTGGCTCAGGTCCTGCATCTCTTGAATTCGCAGGAAATTCAAGGCAAGATCGCCCGCGCGGGCGGTCGTTCCGATCTGATGGTCAAGGATAAGCGTGCCGATGCGGAGAAGGTTGAGGAACTGTTCCTCTGGGCCTTCTCGCGTCAGCCGTCCCAGGCGCAAATGGACGTTGCTCTGCGAAATATCGAAAGCAACGGCAAGAACCGCCAGTTTGCCTATGAGAACATCATCTGGGCCCTCATCAACACCAAGGAGTTCATCCTGGTTCAGTAAGCGCACGGCGCGCCAGGAATGAAAAGCGACCCGAGAATGGGGAGCCTCGCAAGGGGCATCCTGTTCTCGGGTCGCTTTCGTTTTCCGTCGACAAAACCAACCAGGCCCACATTGGCTTCGTTGCAGGTCGCACATTCGCGCCGCCTCTTTTTTCTTGCAATCGCTGTCGATAACAGATAAAAAGAAGGTCTCCGAGCGAAAGAACGCCCCCATCTTCGGCGAATAACGGAACAGCGGCCCGCGTATCCATGCCTCCCACGGAGTGTCCTTCATGGCAGAGATGTGGTTTTACACCAGCGAAGGCAAGCAGATGGAGCCTGTGTCCATGCCGGAGCTGAAGCGCTTCATGGAGAGCGGCGTCTTGAAGCCGACAGACATGGTGTGGAAGGAAGGCATGCCGCGCTGGCTGCGCGCCAGCTCGGTGAAGGAGTTGTATTCCGAGCCGACGGCGGCCGTGGATCGTTTCTTCACGCAGACCGCGGATGCCAAGCCGGCGCCGCTGGCGACGACAGCCGCCGTGACCGTCCCGGAGCCGCAGAAGGGGAGTACGAGCGACAAGAACGAACCGCAACCGCAACGCAAGCCGCGCCGTTCCTCCGACGATGACGATCGCCCGATGTACCGCGGCCGAGCGGCGGCGGGCGGATCGAACGCGGGTATCTTGATCGCGCTCTTCTTGGGCGGCGGCGTGCTCCTGACCGCGCTCGTCGTGGGCGTCGTGATTCTTATCGTGGTCAATCAGGCAGGGCCGCAGGTGGCGGAGCCGGATCCGTTGGCCGTCAATTTCAAGGACGTCAAGGCAAAGCCCAATCCCGGCATCGATCCGAACAACCTCATCAAGGACTCGACTACTTTTGCGGTTCGCTTGAATACCGACGAGAGAAAAAGCCGGGTGCATTCGTTTCGCAAAGGCGCACGATACGAGTTCGTCGTGCGCACGCAGCAACAGTTCTTGGACGTGGACCTTTACGTTTACGACATGAATGACTTGGTTCAAGTCCAAGACGCCGAGGCGGACGCGGACTGTCGCATACGAGATTGGTCCCCGCCAGAGGACGGACAGTATCGCGTGGAGGTGCATAATTGTCGGCGTCCCGATGGCGTGATCGGCGTGAGCAATTCCACGGTCACGATTCGCGAGACCGCGCCGCCACCGCCGGTGGTGAAGAAGGAGCTGCCGAAGGACCCGGAAGTGCCGGAAGGCGTGCTGGCCGGAGCGGGCTTCAAGGGGCTCGATCAAGTCCCCTTGGGACAGCCGCAGGAACTCAGGATGCGCGTCCGGGCCAATCACAAGGCGAAAGTGAACATCTCCGCGGCGCCGAACCTGAAGTTTCGCCTTCTCGTCTTGAAAGACGGCGAAGACAAAGAGGTCGCGCGCTCGGTGGGCACGGGAGTCAAATCGTTCGTGGAGATTGGCCCGCTGCCGGCGACCGAGATCGTGCGCGTCCGCGTGGAGAACATCAGCGGCAAGAATACGGCGTCGAGCTTGTGTACGGTCCATTACGACCTCGGCAAATAGCCGCGAGGAGTCGGTCATGTCCGTGGAATGGTATTACACCACGAACAAGCAGCAGATGGGCCCCGTGTCATGGAATGAACTCCGTGAACTCGCCGACACGGGCATCCTCGATCCGAACGATCTTGTCTGGGCCGACGGCATGGCCGAATGGGTCAAGGCCAGCAATCAGCAAGGCCTGTTTGCCGAGGTGGTGGAGGAAGAAGAACCCGCGCCAAGCAAGAAAGAATCCAGCGTGATATCGCCGCCGCGCCGCCGCGCCGAGCGCAAGCGCGACGAGGAGGTAGAGCACGAAGAGGAAGAGGAACCGCGTGAACGAAAACAGCGCAAGCCTGCGAGGAGCAGCAGCGGGGCCGGGATGCACGTCGGCGTTCAGATCGGGCTCATCCTCGGCGGCGTTTTCGCGATCTTCGTGCTGTGCGGCGGCTGCGTCACCGGCATCGTCTGGATCAGCCTGCGGACCGGCGACGGCGGCGGCCGCATTAACCAAACCTTCACCGTCGTCAACTTGCAAGAGCGCCGCTGGGAAGAACGTCGCTTTCATTTCCCCAAAGATCGCCGGCTTTTGATCACGGTCACGGGCAACGCTCCGCCCGGATGCGATATCGATCTCCACATACACCGCGGCGGCGGGCCGGGCGAAAATTTCATCGCCTTGGACTCCAGCATCGGACCACATTCGCGTCTGGAATTCACCGTGCCCGCCAGCGACAACTATCGCGTCCGCGTCGCCAATCTCGGCCCGGGGATAGCGCACTCCTGCGTCGTCACGATTTCCGAACGCTAGCTTCTGCCCGCCACGTGTGCTATTCCTCGTCGCGCTGCACGTTCAGCGGCGAGAACGCCGGCACGCACACCGCGACGTATTCAGCTCCTTCTTCGCCGGGCGTGCTGTATTGCACCCACTCGCCCGGATGAGCGATGACCGCTTGCCCTGCCTGGATGTCGAGATGGCCGCCGCGATAAGTGACGCGCAGCGTGCCCTTGAGCACGAGCGTGTATTCCTCGAACTGCGGCGTCTGCCCCGGTTCGGTCCACCCAGCGGGGCTGCGCATGTGGGCGATCGAGATTCCCTCCATGCGCGCGTTGACCAGGCCGACGTATTCGTCAATGATTTTGGGTTTGTTTCCCGGCGCCTCGATGCGCGTGGGAGAGCCGATAAGTGTGGGCATCGAGTTGCCTCCCCTTAAGCCGCTAGCCGCTATTTGCGTAGCTTCTCTTCCTTCAGGCGCTCGTTCAACCAACGGCGGTTCTCGTCGGTCAGCCGCGTGGCCGGGTCGTGCGTGTAATCTTGCAGCTTGACGAATTCGCCCTGATCGTAGGCGCGCGCGACCGCCGCTTGTAGATCGAGCACCGTATCGCGATCGTCGGACGCCAGCGGCACGCGGAAACGCGGCAGCCGCTTGGGCAACGTCGCGGAGTAGATCTCATAGCGATCCGGATGCGTCCAGCGCGTGACGACCACGGCGTAATCCCAGGTCGGGGCCGTGTCCTTGGCGCCATCGATCAGCGTCGTGCCTTGCAGCACCAGGTCGATCTCGACGATGTGGGCGTTCAGCTTCTTGACCTCCGCCCGGCGATCGAGATAGACATCGCGCCCTTTGGTGGTGATCTTGTTGGCCGGGCTGACCACTTCGATGAGCGTGATGAGTCGGCCGTCGGAGCGTTGGCGCACTTCGACAAACGCTTCTTTGTGCTCCTGGCGAATGATCGACGTGAAGAGGGCCTCTTCGCTGGCGTATTCACGCTCACCGACGCGTGCGCGGTAGCGATCCATCAGGCCCGGCAAGAGCATCTGATAGAGCGCGAGTGCGAGCAGCCGCTGAAACGTGGGCCAGCGTTTTTCGTCTTCAAGATACGGATCCATACCAGGAAACGGACTCGACATCGCTGGTCCTCCTCCTCCTGATTTGTTCCCTGCTGCATAAGCCGACGCGGGCGCTCGCCGATTTATCCCTCGGTTATATCGTTTTAACCACCGCGTCTTCAAGAGCATGCCCACCGGAATTGTGCAACGCGGCGTTACAGCTTCTCCCATGGCCGTTATTGTTTTCGTGAAGACGCGGAAAAAATCTTGACGCTGGCGTTCACCCACTATACTGATGATTATTCGCCACCGTTGAATCGCACCGCCAGCTGATCATCGCCATTGTATCGGCGAAATCGAATCGTGGCGTACGATTCCAATCGTGTGAAGAAGCGGTCTGAATGACACGATTTGGAATCGTGTGCCCCGAATACAGACGCTCGATTTCTCGCTCGCATTCACGAGGCGCATCTCTGATGGAAATGATCGACCAGTGGAAACTCCAGGACGCCCAGGACACCTACGAAATCAAGCACTGGGGCAAGGGCTATTTCGGCATCAACGAAAAAGGCCATGTCACCGTCCATCCCAGCAAACGCGCCGACCAGGCGATTGACCTCAAGCTCCTCATCGATCAATTGCAGGACCGCGGCATTCAACTGCCGATCTTGCTGCGCTTCACCGACATTCTGCGGCATCGCGTCGGCGAAATTGCGGAGGCCTTTCAAAACGCCACCTCCGAATACAACTACACCGGTAAATACGTCTGCGTCTATCCGATCAAGGTCAATCAGCAACGGCACGTCGTCGAGGAGATCCTCGATTTCGGCCGGCCGTTCGGCTTCGGGCTCGAAGCGGGCTCCAAGCCGGAGTTGCTCGCGGTGCTGGCCTGCACCAACGGCGGCGAGACGCCGATCATCTGCAATGGCTTCAAGGACGACGAATTCATCAAGATGACGATGCTGGCGCGCAAGATGGGCAAGCACATCATCCCGGTCGTCGAAAAATTCAGCGAGTTGGAGCTGATTGTCCGCTACGCCGAGGATCTGGGCGTAAGGCCCGCCATCGGCATCCGCATCAAGCTCGGCGCGCGCGGGGCAGGGCGCTGGCGCAACAGCGCGGGCTACCGCTCGAAGTTCGGCCTGAGCTTGACCGAGGCCCTCGAAGCGTTCGAGTATCTGAAGCAGCGCGACATGGAGGATTGCCTGCAGCTCGTGCACTTCCATCTCGGCAGTCAGATTACCAACATCCGCTCGATCAAGACCGCGCTGACCGAAGCGTCGCGCGTTTTCTGCGAGTTGCACCGTGTCGGCGCGGGCGTGCAGTACATCGACGTCGGCGGCGGGCTCGGCATTGATTACGACGGCTCGCAAACCGACTTCGAATCGTCCGTCAACTATACGCTGCAGGAGTACGCCAACGACGTCGTCTTCCGCATCAAGAGCGTATGCGACGAGTGCGGTGTGCCGTATCCGACGATCATCTCGGAGTCGGGCCGTGCCGTCGTCGCGTATCACAGCATGCTCGTGTTCGACGTGCTGGGCGTTTCCAACTTCGACCGCTACACCGCGCCGGCGGAGTTGCCTGCCGATCCGCCGCAGCAGCTCTCGGACCTATTCGGCATTCATCGCGATCTATCGAAGAAGAACATGCTCGAAGGCTACCACGATGCCGTGCAAGCGATGGATGATTCGCTGAACATGTTCAACCTCGGCGCCATCACGATCGAGCAGCGCGCCCTTATCGAGCGGCTCTTCTGGGCCGTGTGCAGCAAGATCCAGCGCATGATGCAGGAACTCGACTATGCGCCGGAAGAATTGCAGGGGCTGTCGTCGATGTTGTCGGACACGTACTTCTGCAACTTCAGTGTGTTTCAATCGATGCCGGACAGCTGGGCGATCAAGCAACTTTTCCCGATCATGCCGATCCATCGCCTGAACGAGCCGCCGACGCGCCGCGCGGTTTTAGGCGACATCACCTGCGACTCGGACGGCAAGGTCGACAAGTTCGTCGACCTGCGCGACGTGCGTTCGACGCTGGAACTGCACCCCTTCACCGGCCAGCCGTATTACCTGGGCGCGTTCCTGCTTGGCGCATACCAGGAGATCCTCGGCGATTTGCACAATTTATTCGGCGACACCAACGCGGTGCACGTGCGTCTCGATGAAGCCGGCGAGATCGTGCTCGACGGCGTCGTGAAAGGCGACACCGTGCGCGAGGTGCTCGCGTATGTGCAATACAACGCGGAGGAGTTGCTCAACCAACTGCGCAAAGACGTCGAGCGCGCCGTGCGCGCAAACCTCATCACCGTCCAGGAATCGCGGCAACTCTTGCACTTTTACGAATCAGGGTTGGGCGGATACACCTATTTGGAAGAACCGTAATGGGGTGCGAGGTCAACTTGACATACGTCAACCTCGGACGGTAAGATGAACGAAGGCTTTCCTCCATGGGCAACGCAGACGAACTAGCCCTTGTGGGAAAAGCGCTCAAGAGCGGTCTCGGCGGTTGCGTCGAGTGGGATCCCATCGAAGCCGACAGGGTTCGCGGCGAGATTCATAACTTCGATCTTTCTCCGGAAGGAATTAAAGCGGACGTGATCGAATACGTCCGAAACGGAGGCCGAGTTTACCAGGTCAAGGAATCCAGGCAGAATCGTGCGCATCGGGAATTTTACTATAAGGTGATCCTACCGATGCCCGATCTCTTCAAGAAAGGGTTATTCGTGGAGCTGGAACTGGTGGACGCGGACGCAGATCTCCCAGAAGTTATCTTGGTGAATGCACATGAACAGAAATAACGCTGGCAAAAAGCCGTTTCCATGGACCTGCAGCAGGTGCAGGGAAAAGGCTCTCTTCCCGGCCATCATCGATCACGCTGTCGATGTTGGCCATGACGGGCGCATGTACCATGTGAAAGTCGAGGGGCTGAAAACGCCCAAGTGCAAGAAATGCGGGCTCGTTTCCCCTGACAGCGAAGCGAATGAGCAGATCACCCGCGCCTTCCTTCGACTGGCAAAACTTCTGACGCCGACGCAGATCCGAATCAATCGGGAGGCGCTCGACCTTACTCAGGAACAACTCGCCTCTGCACTCGGGATCGCCGAAGCCACCGTGTCGCGCTGGGAGAACGGGGTCCAGATTCAGCAACGCTCCCTGGACAATTTGCTGCGGCTTTTCTTCGGTGTCCCGAAAGCTCGGAGCCTCTTGATCAAGGGGAAGTTGAACACGATCGTCCTTGTGGCGAAGACTCCAGCGATGGCCTTAACATAGGGCCGAATCAGCAAATCGCATGGAACTATGCCTAACAAATTCTTGTCCGGGCTGTGGATGGATCCTCCTTTGCGGGGCCATCTTCGATGCGGTGTCGCAACAGGGGAGTTATGGGCCTATCTTAGCCTTACGCGCGTCCGGAATCCGCCAAGGCGGGTTACGTCGGCATGAGCAGTTTGTGGGCGCCTGAAACCACGCGCGATCTCTACCGATGTCCGCGGTGTCGTTGCGATCCTCTAGTTGACGTCGCGGCTACGGACGACAAAGGCGAATGTCTGACCCCAGAATCATGAAATGAACCTATCCGTCACCCTCAACCGCCTGCGTCTGCAAAATCCGATCCTCGTCGCGTCCGGCACGTTCGGCTACGCGCGCGAAATGGCGGGGGCGGTCGATTTCGCCAAGCTCGGCGGCATCAGTCCGAAGACCGTTACGCGGCTACCGCGCGCCGGCAATGCGCCGCCGCGTACCGTCGAGACGGCGTCCGGGATGCTCAACGCTATCGGGCTGGACAACGACGGGATCGATCACTTCATCGCGCATCATTTGCCGTACCTGCGCACGCTGCCCACGGCGATCATCGCCAACATCGCTGGCAAGACGGCGGACGAGTTCGTCGAGATGGCGGCGAAGATCGGCGGCGAGCCCGGCCTCGCGGGCTTGGAGCTGAACCTGTCATGCCCGAATGTCTCCGGCGGCCTTGATTTCGCGACCGACCCCAACGTGACACGCAAGATCGTCGCCGACGTGCGCGCGGTGTGCCCATTGCCGCTCATCGCGAAGTTGACGCCGAACGTGACCAACGTCGTGCCGATCGCCCAGGCCGCGGCGGATGGCGGCGCGGATGCGGTGTCGCTCATCAATACCATCGTCGGCATGGCGATCGATTGGCGTAAACGCAAACCGATTCTCGGCAACGTCACCGGCGGGTTGTCCGGCCCCGCGATCAAACCATGGGCGTTGCGGCTCGTCTGGAACGTCGCGCGCAACGTGCGCGTGCCCGTCATCGGCATCGGCGGCATCACGACCATCGATGATGTGATGGAGTTTCTCGTCGCGGGGGCGTCGGCGGTTCAGATCGGCACCGCGAACTTCTTCGACCCGACGGTGTCCACACGGCTCGTCGAGCAACTGACGGCGACTTGTGTCGAATTCGGAATCAAGTCTGTGCCCGAGATTGTCGGTACGCTGTCTCGTTAGCCGGACGCGCAAGCAACGGATGCACGGCCGGCTAACACCTGATCTACGCCGCACGCTCCAGTGCGGGCATCGCTTCCTCGGCAATCGGGGCCGGGTCGTACACATTCAGCCGCACCAGTCGGGCACGCAAATCCGCTTCACGCTTATCGACGATGTTCTGCCGATCGGCGAGATCGGCCTCGATGTGCGTGAGCCGGTCGAGTTGCCGAGCGACCTCGCTACGTGTAGTTTCCAGGCGTGCAAGCTCCGCAAGAACCGCTTTGCGCTCGCTCTTGGCCGAGCGAATCATGGCGGCGTTGACGGTAAGCCAGCGCCGCCGCAGACGTTCCACGCGCCGCTGCGAGACGGGGTCCTCGGCCTGACCGAGCGTCTCCTGCCGATATTGCTCCAGGGCGAGAGCCTTCTCGGTGAGGACGCGCTTCTGCTCTTCGAGTTCCTGCACTTTCGCGTACTGGTCCGCGCGCTGGCTGGCAGCGTCCCTTTGCTGCTGTTCGAGCTGGGCGCGATTGGCTTGCAGATTCTTGATTTCCTGCTGCCGGCGCTGCTTCCAACGTTGACGCAGTTGTTCGAGGGCGGTGAGTTGCTCTTGAACCAGCCCTTCCTTTTCGCGCACGGCCAGCAGATGTTGGCCGTGCTCGTCGGCGCTGGCCTTGTCGCGGGCCCGCATCTGGGCGCGCCAGACCTGAATCTCCTGACGCATGACCTCGATTTCCTCGAAGCGTTCACGCAGCTTGTCTTCGGCGGCCGACGCTTCCTGATCGCGCTCGGCCAATGTTTCCTCGCGTTCGAGCAGTCGCTGGGCGAGGGCTTCGAGTTCGCTGGCGGCTTGATCACGCTGGGCGTGCCAGTGCTGATGGACCTGGGCGAGACGGTTGTATTGTTCAAGGAGCTGCACACGTTGATCGGCCAGCTCGACACGGATGCGTTCCATTCCCTCGGCGCGCTCATCACGCGGTGGCTGCGGAGCAGGTGTTTCCCCGACGGCCTCGGTTTCAGGCACGCTCGGCGTTTCCGGTTCGTCCTTGCGCGACACGGTGACTTGTCCGCGGTGCTCGCGCATCATCCGGTCGAGCCGGGCGATCTCATCCTCATGTTTCTGAACACGCGCGCGTTGATGGATGATCCGGCGATCCAGCCCTTGCAGTTCGCTCTCCAGAATGCGCTGCTGTCTGCGCCAGGCGTCCTTGTCCGCGATGAGGAGCTGGCGCGCCTGCTGCATCTGCAACTCCGCGAGTTCGACGGCGCGCGCCTTGGCCTTGAGGGCAAGTCGTTCCTTGACGCGGCGGCGGCGCCAGATCTGCCTGGCGTTTTCCAGTGTTTCGCGTCCCGTTTCCAGATCTTGGTGGCGCTGATCTCGTTCGCCGCGAAAGCGCGTGATTTCCTCGCGCAGCGTCTTGGCCCGGACTTCCAGCTCGCGCCGGGCCGCGGCGATTGCTTCCATCAGGGCTTGCTGCCGCTCCGCCTCGGCAAGATACTTTTCTTTTTCCGCGCCCCATTGCTTGTGCCAGCGCTGGCGCAGACGCTGATAGACGGCCTCGATGCGTTTCCGCTCCTCGGCCACTGTTTCCTTCGCCTTGTCAAGCTCTTGACGCGTCTGCACCAGGCCCTGATCGACCTGGAGGACGTGCCTCTCGTGCTCGGACTTCTGTTTGCGCAGCGATTCCCGTTCGGTCTTGGTGTAATCGCTCCAGAGCTGAATCTGCCGCTGTTTCTCGGCCAGATGGGCGGCGAGCTGTTCTTCCTGCTGGTGCAAATTTTGCTGGCCCTCGCGCAGGCGAGCTTCTTCTTCGTCGAGCGCGATCTGCTGGGCGGCGACTGCGGCCGTCTGAATCCGCAGCGATTCGCGCACATGGTCGAGGGGCGGCGTTTCCGGTCGTTCAGGGGGACGGGCCAGTGGCGCGGCTGTGAGCTTGAACTCGAACGGGCCGATCTTGATCTGGTCACCGTCTTTGAGCAGCGCTTGCTCCACCTGCTTGCCGTTGACGTAGGTGCCATTGACGCTATTCAGATCGCGCAGCTCAATGCCGGCGGGGCCGCACAACACCACGCAGTGGATCGGATCAACGCCTTGGACATTGAGGCGAATGTCGCTCGGCGTGTCGCGTCCGAGAAAGGTGGCGGGCATGCGGAGCGCGCGGCGCGTACCTGCTTGCCGGCCATTTTGCAGGACGAGTTCGCCAGGTCCCGCCGGGGCAGTCTCGCTCTGGTGCAATGTCGCAGTATCCATTCACACACCCTCGCTTGCCGAGCCCTATCGACGCACACTCGTTTATCGGCGCGACGGCGCAGTTCAGTTGACGCGGAGAATACGATTGGTAAATTTGGCAAAATCGGCGGAATCGATTGATCCGTACAGGCAAGTTGGGAAGGAATGGGAAGGCACACTAGCCCGCAGCGAAATGGCGTCTCAATTCTTCGCGAGCGCCATCTCAAGGAAGCGAACGAGCATCTCTTCCGACGGAATGCCCGCGTCGAAATCCTTGAATGCCTCGCCGCGCTTGAAGAGTATCACGCGCGGAATGCTACCGACATCGAATTTCTCGGTTAGTTTTGTGTTCCTGGGAGTGCCTCTTGGCCCGAGATCGACGGCGCCGACTTTGACTTTGCCTTTGAATTGCTCGGCGAGCTTGTGAATCGTCGGCGCAAGTTTCTGGCAAGGTGGACACCAGAGTGCCGTGAAATCAACCAGCACCGGCACGCCGCTGTCGACGACTTCCTTCTGCCAGTTCTCGTCGGTGAGTTCGATTACATGGGCGCTCGCCGCAGGTCCTTTGGGATTGGACCGCGCGAAAAACGAGTCCCATGCCATGAAGAGAAGAAGCCCGCCGCCCAGAAGGCCGCCGATCAGGAGAATCCAGATCGGCGAACCGGCGGGAGCCTGCGAGGGTTGCGGCTGACTCATGAGTTTGGCCGTTCCATGCCGCCGACGGCTCACCCAATGCAGCGAGCCGTTGGCGTCGAGATCCGATCACGCTTGCAGGACGGCATCGACCGCCTTGGCAAGTTCCGCTTCCGAGACCAGGCCGACGATTGTTTGCTTCGGTTGGGCGCCGCCTTTGAAGATCAGCACGCGCGGGATGTTCGTGACGCCATAGGTGGACGCGAGATCCTGGGCGTCATCGACGTTGAGTTTGCCGACCTTGACCTTGCCCACGTATTTGTCGGCCAGTTTGTCGATGGTGGGGGCCAACGCGCGGCACGGACCGCACCAGGGAGCCCAAAAATCGACCACGACGGGAACCGTGCTTGCGACCACTTCTTGCTGCCAGTTCGTTTCGGTGAATTCCAAGACATTGGCGCCGGCCATTCTCTGGTCCTTTCCGCAAATCGGCCGAAGCGATCCTCGGCCTGGATGGGTGATTGATAATGACGTTCCGATGCAGGTCTGTTGGGCGTTGCGTTCTGCGAGCGCTAAACGGCCCAGATCGTTTACTTTATTATAAGGAGGCGAGTCAACCCCAGCAACCCGCGCGCTGATCCGTCTTGACGTGTAACAGACGGCTCTCTAGCATGGTGTAGTGGCTAGTCAGGCCCCGACGTCTAGAGGCCTAGGACACGGCCCTTTCAAGGCCGCGACACGGGTTCGAATCCCGTCGGGGTCATTAGGTAGTTTTTCTTACTACCGCATAGGCTGGCAACCGCTCGCATATCTCCGCAACCCTCCAGTACTTCCGGCGAATCTTGCGAATACATGCTGATCCGTGCGGCGGGTTGCTGCGCCGCTTTTTGCGCCGCCTGTCGCCTGCCTGAAATGATCCTCGGTCGTCTGCGTGTAATGGGCCAGGGCCGTCTTGGGGCTATTGCCAAGCCACTCTGCAACGACGTGGATCGGAAACGCCTCGGCCAGTTCCGTTTCACGGCTGGCGCGAAGATTTTGGAAGAGGCGCGGCCAAGTCTTGACGCCGGCGCGACGGCATATGCGCGTTAGCTGCGTGCGAAGATTGGCGTTCGTGTCCCGATAACGGGTGATGACGTGGATCGCGCCCGGCTGGGCCAGCTCGAAGGCTTCTTCAAGATAGGGACGCAATTCGGGGAAGATGGGAATCAATCTTTCGCCGCCGTCATCGTGCTTCGTCTTGGGAGCCTCCATGCGAAAACGATCGCGCTCCCAATTCACGTCGGACCATTCCAACGTCAACGGCTCCGAGGTGGTCCGCAAGCCGCCGTATCGGGCCAGGGCCAGCAGTAGACGCCATTCATGGTCGGGGCACGCTTCGAGAACGCGGGCAAAGGGCGCGCGGTCAACGAAGAAGGCGCGGGCCGTGTTCACTTCGCTTGGCGTGCGGAGATGCGCGAACGGATTGACCGTCGCAACCCCGTCGCGAATCACCTGCGCCCAGAATTGCCGGGCAACCTTCACGCTCTTGGATACCGTGGGGCCAGCGTATTCCGTCTTGAGCCAGACGAGCCAGCGATCCGTGTCTCCCTCGGTAATGCCGCGCATGGACGTTGAACCGGGGAAGAACGCGAGCAATCGGTTCGCGATGGACACCGGATGTTCCTGTCGAGCGCCAACTTCACCGAGTACGCCTTCACCATCAACATGGAGTTGGGCCTGCTTGTGACGGGCGGGAAGTTGCCGGAGCAAGTGGAGCGGCATTTTGAGCGGCTGATCGAGAACAGGAGCTTCCTTCGAGTATGACCATGGTCATTGAGCGCCCAAAACCAGTCACCCGGGAGGGGGGCCCCGTGGCTTGACCGACAAAGGTAATAAGACTTGATCGTGTGACGTTGGCTGCAATCGATGGCAGATCGGGAATTATAGTTGTCGTTGATGGGGAAAAATAATTGTCGCTTGACACAACGAGTTGAGTTTTTGCACAAATTTAATAGTGTTGTCCTTGATTGATCCCACCTTCGCCGAACATTTTGGCGTGTGAGTTGTGCCGAGAACAAGGGCTACTTCGATATTTGCTTTCCCGTGGGGAACAGCGCGATGATGCCACTGCCTCAATTCTTGGAGAATTATCAGGCCGTTCGCGCGGCGTTGTCGCGCGTCCTTGTCGGACACGCGAGCGCCGTCGAACATTTGTTGGTTGCACTCATTGCAGACGGGCACGTGATGCTCACGGGCGTGCCGGGCCTGGGACGTACTCTGCTAGTGAAATCGGTGTCTTGCGCCCTTGGGCTGTCCTTCAATCGCATTCAATTTACCCCGGACCTGCTGCCGACCGACATCACCGGCACCGAAGTTTTACAGGAAAGCGCCGACCGTAGGACCCGCTCGTTCCGCTTCTTCAAAGGGCCGATCTTCGCCAACCTGGTACTCGCGGATGAAATCAATCGGAGTCCGCCGCGTACCCAATCGGCCTTGCTGGAGGTGATGCAGGAACGCCAGCTAACGGTCGGCGGCCAGAGATACGCTGTGCCGATGCCGTTCTTGCTGATCGCCACGCAAAACTCGCTGGAAACGGAAGGCATCTTCCCGTTGCCGGAAGCCCAGATGGATCGCTTCCTGATGGGCATCCACATGGACTATCCCAGCTTCGACGAGGAAGTCGGCATCGTCGATGCGACCACGAGCCTCGGCGCTCAAGTCTTTCTCCCCTCTCCCGAATTACCGGGACAGGGGAGACGGGTGGTGGAGCCGATCTTGTCGGTGGAGACACTCATCGCCATGCAGCAACTGGCCAAGATCGTGCCGGTTGCCCCGTCCGTCAAGGAGTATGCGTTGGCCCTGGTGCGGAACACGCGCTTGGGCGCCCAAACACCGACGGACAGCGTTGCCCGCCTGCTGCGCTGGGGTTCATCGCCGCGCGGTGGCCAGGCGTTGATCGCGGCGTCGAAGGTACTGGCGTGCGTTCGAGGCCGTCCCTACGTGACTCGCCAGGATATTCGCGATATCGCCCTGCCCGTGCTGGCCCATCGTTTGGTACTCAGTTATCGCGCCGGCCCCCAGGGCGCGAGCATGAGCCAACTGGTGGATCGGCTCATCGCAGAGACCGATCGCCAGCAGGCGCCGCCCGTCAAGAGTCGGCGCTGGCACGATGTTTTGCTCAGCCGATAGTCGTTCATCCATGAGAATGAAGGAGTATACACCTTGACCGCGACCATGTCCAAACCCATTGCCTGGACCGATGCCGACCTTGCACGGGTTGCCCACTTGAAGGATGCTCACGACAAGATCATCGGCCAAATTCGCAAGGCAGTCGTCGGCCAGGAACAGGTCATCAACGAGTTGATGATCGTTCTATTCGCTCAAGGTCATGGTCTGCTGATGGGTGTACCCGGCCTGGCGAAGACCCTGCTGGTCCGCACGCTCGCCTCCAGTCTGTCGTTGCAGTTTCGCCGAGTGCAATTCACTCCCGACCTGATGCCGTCGGACATCACGGGGACGGAAGTCATCCAGGAGGACAAGGTGACCGGCGAACGGCGCTTCAAATTCCTGCAAGGGCCGATCTTCACCAACATGCTTCTGGCGGACGAAATCAATCGCACGCCGCCCAAGACACAGGCCGCGCTGCTGGAAGCCATGCAAGAGATTCAAGTGACGACTGGCGGCGAGCGCTACGATTTGCCGCGCCCCTTCATGGTGTTGGCGACGCAGAACC
>SYHD01000124.1 GCA_005799265.1 Planctomycetia bacterium
GAACGCCTTCATCGCCAGGTGCAGCATGACGGCACTGTCCTTGCCGATCGAGTAGAGCATCACGGGCCGTTCGCATTCGGCGACGACTTCGCGCAGGATGTGGATGCTCTCTGCTTCGAGGCGATCAAGGTGCGTCAAGATCCTCATGGCGTGCGGGTCTCTATCGTGGCTCGGCGTCAGGAGCGGTATTCAATCCGTCTTTGTACGATTTTTCTAGGCAGTGTTCAGAGTACAGGCCAGGCGTTTTTGGGAACGGCACAATTGTGCGTGACGAAACTCGGCGCGGCGTCCGCGAGTATAATACAGGAACGACATTTTCCACGGATTACCTCAAGAGGATGGCTTCGATGCGCAGGTATTTTCTGTTTGTTTTTTCGTTGGCAATCCTGACGCTCCACGAAGACCTTTTCGCCGATCCCCCCACCAGGGCAATCGCCAACTTCACACTGAAAGATCTCACCGGCAAGAACTGGTCGCTCGACGATTGCAAGAGCAAGGCGATCGTCGTTGCGTTCATCGGCACGCAGTGCCCCGTCAACAACGCCTACATGCCGCGGCTCGTCGAACTGGAAAAGACGTATCGCGACAAGGGCGTCCCGTTCGTCGCGATCAACGCGAACGAGCACGATACGCAAGCGAGCATCACGGCCCACGCCAAGAAGTTTGCATTGAGCTTCCCCGTCTTGCGCGACGAGAAGCAGCTCGTCGCCAATCGCTTCGGCGCGGAACGGCATCCAATCGTCTATGTGCTCGACGACAAACACACGATTCGCTATCAGGGCCGCATCGACGATCAGTACGGCATCGGCTACGACCGCGCAAAACCGACACGGCGCGACCTGGCCATCGCCCTCGACGAGCTGCTGGACGGCAAGGCCGTCACGACGGCGATCACCAAAGTTGAAGGTTGCTTCATCACGCGCGTGCCGTCTGCGAAGGCGAAGGCCGACGTGACATTCGCGAAGGACGTGTTGCGCATCATGCAGAATCGCTGTCAGGAGTGCCATCGCCCCGGTCAGATCGGCCCAATGCCATTGTTGACGTATGACGACGTGTCGAACTGGGCATTGATGATTCGCGAAGTCGTCGCAGACAATCGTATGCCGCCATGGCACGCCGATTCCAAGCACGGCACGTTCAAGAACGACCGCCGGCTCGCGGACGACGAACGCGCCAAGTTGCTCGCCTGGATCGATGCCGGCTGCCCGGAAGGCGACATGAGTGATCTGCCAAAGCCCAGGCAGTTTACGGAAGGTTGGACCATCGGCAAACCCGATGTCGTCTTTACGATGCCGAAGGAGTACACGATCCCGGCCAAGACGGGCAAGGGGGGCATTCCGTACAAGTATGCCGTAATCCCGACGAATTTTACGGAGGACAAGTGGATCCAGGCCGTCGAAGCGCGGCCGGGCAACCATGAGGTCGTTCATCACATCATCGCCTACGTCACCGAAGGGGGCAAGAAGGTCAAACAACCAGGCGACGGCATCGGCAGCGGCATGTTGGTCGCCTATGCGCCGGGCGATCTAGGCTCCGCGTTTGCGCCGGGCAGCGCCAAACGGCTCCCCAAGGGTGGTTCGCTCGTCTTGCAGATGCACTACACGCCCAATGGAACTGAGCAGACCGACAAGTCCTCGATCGGCCTCATCTTCGCCAAGGAGCCGCCCAAGACCGAAGTCAAGACGCGCGCCATCACGCAGCAGCTCTTCCTCATTCCCGCCAACGATGCCAGTCACAGAGTCGTCAGCAAGACCACTTTTTCCAAGGACGTGCTCCTTTTCAGCATGTTCCCGCACATGCATCTGCGCGGAAAGGACTTCAAGTTCGAGGTCATCTATCCCGACAACAAACGCGAAACGCTCCTGTCGGTCCCGCGTTACGATTTCGGCTGGCAGTCGAATTACATCCTCGAAAAGCCACTGCGTCTGCCGGCGGGAACGCGCATCGAGTGTATCGCGCACTTCGACAATTCGGCGAAGAATCCGAACAACCCGAATCCGAACTCGATCGTTTTCTGGGGCGAGCAGACCTGGCAAGAGATGATGATCGGGTTCGTTGATTATGCGTATGTCGAGGACAAGAAGTGACAGAGTGGACCACCCGCCCGTTTCGACAATTAGGGTGCAGAGGTGTGAAGAAGCAGCGAGATTTTTATTGCAGCGAATTGTCGGGCCTGCAATAATTCAATTCCTTGGCGACCCTCCTTGTGCGGAGATTTCCCATGCTATCCATCCGATCCCTTGTGCTGGCGGCAGTCGCTCTGCTTGCCTTCCCGTTCCTGGCACAGGCCCAGCCATTGTCGAAGGCCGAGATCGCCAAGCGCGGCAAGGCGGCGACGGCACTCTTGATCGTTGCGCCTGAGAGCTCGTGGACGGCGTTTTGCATCTCCGCCAATGGGCTTTGGATCGCCAACGAACGTGTGCTCCGCAATCCTCCAGCCGACGGCAAGGTGCAGCTCGTTCTCAATGCCAATCTGCCGGGCCAGAAAATCCTCACGGCCCGGATCGTGCGCAAGGATCCCGCCACTGGCCTGGCATTATTGCAGAGCGAGGGGGCCGCCAGCCTGGCGACGCTTGCGCTGCACGACAGCGACGCGCTGGAGGAGTTGGCAACGGTCTATGTGTTCGGTTTTCCGTTCGTCACTCGCCCCTCCCTTGACAAGCGGGATTATCCGGCCATCATCATCAGCGCAGCCTCGGTCAGTTCCTTGCAGCGCAAAGACGGGAAACTGGAGGCGATTGACATCCAGGCTGCACTCAAAACGGGACAGTCCGGCGGACCTGTCCTCGATGAGAACGGCAAGGTCGTCGGCGTTTTCAGGGAAATTTCTTTAATCGACGGCAAAATCAGTCGCGTCATTCCGGCCCGCATCGTCAAGGCATTCTTGGAGACGCCGCTGGTCGAGTTTAACGTTCCGGTCATGCGCCGCGAAAAACTCACCGGTCCCGTTCGCTTCGAGGCCAAGGTCACTTCGGTTCTTGCCGAGAAGGCGCCTCTCAAAGTTGAGTTGGTCGTCTCCGTCGCCGGCCAAGAAAAGGCGCGCACGGCGATGAAACTCGACATGGGCATCTACCGAGCCGAGGTGGTTCCGCTTATGCCGCAGTTACGAGCGCGGGTGCGTCTGGGCGGCAATCTCCTGGATGGATCGGTCAAGGATCAGGAATTTACCCTCAACAAAAAGACTTACTTCCTGCGCGACGTGAAATCAATCGTCGGCGGCGCCAAGCCAGCAGTGACCTTGAACGATGGCTCCATCATCAACGGATTGCCGACCGAATTGCAGAAGCTGAACGTTCTCGTCGACGAGGAGACGATCGCGGTGAATCTCGGCAAGGTGAAAGAGGTAATCATCGTTCGCGACACGGAAACTTCGGGAATATCCGTCAGCGTGGTGGTCCAGCGCGGCGGCCGGGAGGTGGCCCGCGTGGACAGGACTCTCGTCGTGATTGAAGCTCCCAGCGCCATCGTCCCCTCGCCCGCGGGTCCTATTCAACCCCCGCTGCTGGCCGAGCCCCCAGTCACCAGGACATTGCCTGGGGAGGTCACCCAAATTGCCGTGGGAGCCGGCGGCAGGTTTTTCGCACTATACATGTCGGGCGTCGGCAAGATCGCGGTCTTCGACGTCAATGAGGCCAAGGTCGTCAAATACCTGGACGCTCAAGGCGCCGGCGTCAAGATCGCGGCGGGTCAGAACCACCTTTTGGTCGCCTTGCCCGAGGTCGGGAAAATCCAGCGATGGAGCCTGAAAACACTCGAACTGGAACTGACCACGGCCTTTCATTTCAAAGGCCGCCTGCACACGTTCGCCATGGGATCCGCTTCGAATGGGCCCCTCTTTTGGCTGAGTTCCGACGTAAAGGTCTTCCGCTACACGGTCGGTTTTATCGATCCCACAAACATGAAATCCCTTGCGGTGCAGCAGAACGATCAAGAATTCTACGGCAGCTGGCACCCGCAATACCCTCCGCAAATTCGCGTCTCCGCCAACGGCAGAGTATTTGGGTCCTGGTCGCCGGGCATTTTCCCTAGCGGCATCGAAACCGTAATCGTGGAAGGAACCACGGCCAATCATTATCGGGACCATCAGAGCGGCGGATACGTCAATCCTGGTCCCGATGGGTCGCGCGTCTACACGGGCCGGGGCCCCTACACCAGCCAGGCCAAACCGATCGGCAAGCCACGGGAATGGCGTGTTAACGATGCCGATGTAACGTTACCCGCCTGCCACGGCGAATGGTCCTTCAGTTTTCAACCGGGGGACTCGCTTGACAACGGCAAGGTCAGCATTCACCTGCCCAACCATCCGCAGGCGCTGGGAACTCTCAGTCAAGTCCAAGTCATGACCACCAAGGAACTCACGACTCCTCGACGCCTCAACGAAGTCGGGTTGTTCGTGGATCAGCGCATTCACATGATACCAGCGGCGAAGTGTTTGTTAACGATTCCGCCAACCGGCGATCGGGTGCACGTGTATCGACTGGATCCTGTCGAACTGCTCGAAAAGTCCGGCGTGGATTATCTGGCGATCCTGTCGCAACCGCCTAGCTTTGCGGTGCTGGGCGAGAAATTCACCTATCAAATTGAAGCCAAGGCCCGCAAGGGAGGGCTCAAATTCGAACTGGTGTCCGGGCCTCTCGGAATGACGATCTCTCCGACCGGTAGTCTCACATGGTCCGTGCCGCCCACGTTCGGTGAAGGGGCCACGACGTCGGTGATCGTTTCCGTCCGTGATGCCGCGGGGCAGGAGCGCACGCACAGTTTCGTGCTGCGAGCGGTTCGTTAGTTTGAGGCCGCACGAGTTGCAGGACGGCCGTATTCGTTTAGAGCTCGCATGACGTCATGCAATCGCTAAACGAATACGGCCGATTGCGTATACTGACGGTAGTCGTCATCGCCGGCACGGAACCAACGCATGAAAGTCCTCGTCATTGGCAAAGGCGGTCGAGAGCACGCTCTGGTCTGGAAGCTGGCGCAATCGCCGCGCGTCGAACGCGTCTATTGCGCGCCGGGCAACGCGGGGACGGCGCTCGACGGCGTCAATGTGCCCATCGATGCCAACGACTTCACGGCCCTCATTCGCTTTGTCAAGAAAGAAAACGTCGGCCTCACCGTCGTCGGCCCCGAAGACCCGCTGGCGAACGGAATCGTCGATGCGTTTCAGGCGGAGGGGCTGCGCATCTTCGGCCCCACGAAGGCGGCGGCGCAGGTCGAGGCGAGCAAGGTCTACTCGAAAAAGCTGATGCGCCACGCCGATGTGCCGACGGCCGAGTTTCGCGTCTTCGACCATCCCGAACCCGCCCGCAAGTACATTGAAACGCGCGAGTATCCGTGTGTCATCAAGGCGGACGGGCTCGCCGCAGGCAAGGGCGTCATCGTGTGCAGCAACACGGAGGAAGCGCTCGAAGCCGTCAATCGCATCATGGTGCGCGAGGAGTTCGGCCGAGTCGCGGGACGGCAGATCGTCGTCGAGAAACGGCTCGAAGGCGAAGAGGTCAGCATCATGGCGTTGGTCGCAGGGCGAACGATCGTGCCGCTGGCGTCGTCGCAAGATCACAAACGCGCTCTCGACGGCGATCAAGGCCCCAACACCGGCGGCATGGGAGCGTACTCGCCGGCGCCGATCGCGACGCCCGAACTCCTGAGCCTGGTCGAGACCGACGCGCTCCTGCCGACCGTTCACGCCATGAAGCGGGCCCGCACGCCCTTCCGCGGCATCTTGTACGCGGGCGTCATCGTCACCAATCAAGGTCCACGCATTCTCGAATACAACTGCCGGCTCGGCGACCCCGAAACACAACCGATCCTGATGCGGCTCAAGACCGACCTATGCGACCTGATCGACGCCGCCATCGACGACCGCCTCGCGGACATTTCGGAAGACTTGCTCGAATGGGACCCGCGTCCTGCCGTGTGCGTTGTCATCGCCAGCGGCGGCTATCCGGGCACGTTTGTGAAGGGCAAAATGATCCAGGGCCTGGACGAAGCCGCCAAGGTGCCGAACGTGAAGGTGTTCCACGCCGGCACGAAGCTCGAACCGGGCGGCATGGTCGTGACCGACGGCGGCCGCGTTCTCGGCGTCACGGCGCTTGGCGCCACGCTGATGGAAGCACGCACCAGCGCGTATGAAGCGGTCAGCAAAATCAGCTTCCCGGGGGCGTTCCATCGCAAGGACATCGGCGAGAAGGCTCTGGCCAAGGCGATATGATGACCGCTCCGCTTGCCACAAGTGGCGACCTTGCCATCCCATTTCCCCTGTTTTGCGAAGCTGGGTAAGCGATCTTCGTGCGCATCTCGCTCTTTTTTTCTTGAGTGTATCACGCTATTCTCCGCCCGCTTTGTCAGTGATCGTCTTGCGGAACGAGACGATCCTAATTCGGATCCAAGGAGGGAGAAGATGGCGCAAATGAATCGACCCGTCATCGGCCTGAACGCCGATTTCATTCCCGGCAGTAAGACCGGCAAGCCGCACCTGAGACTCAATCAGGGGTACGCGGAGTCGGTGCTGACGGCGGGCGGGCTGCCGGTGTTGATGCCCATGCTGGAGAGAGAAGCGGAGATCCACGCATTCCTCGATCGAGTTGATGGCTTCGTCTTGACGGGCGGCCTGGACATGGAGCCGCGCCGTCTGGGATTGCCCAGGCATCATGCCGTCACGCCGATGCCGGAATGCCGCGAGGAGCGCGATCGCCTCCTCGTCAAGATCCTGATCGAACGCGAAATCCCGGTGCTCGGCGTCGGCGTCGGCATGCACCAGCTCAACGTCGCCAGCGGCGGCTCGCTTTTCATGCACTTGCCCGAAGACTGTCCGCGTTCGATGCCGCACTGTGATCCGACCTGCACGGGGCCTCATCGGCATCTCGTCAATATCAAAGTCGGCTCGCGGCTCGAAGAGATCTACGGCGGCCCGGAGCTGCTCGTCAACAGCAATCATCATCAAGCGATCAACAAGGTCAGCCCGCGTTTCCGTGTCGCAGCCGTCGCCCCTGACGGTGTGATTGAAGCACTGGAGGCGCTCGATCCCAACTGGTTCTGCATCGCCGTGCAATGGCACCCCGAGGCCGATTCGTCGTCCGCCCTCGACCTGCAACTGTTCGAGTGTTTCGTGCAAACGGCCATGCGCCAGACGCCGACGTTGGCGCTCGCGGCGTAATAAATTGGTCAGTGGTCGGTGGCCAATTACACAAGGCACTGACCACTGATCTCTGACCACTATGACCCACCGTTATTTCATAGGCCTGTCGTCCGGTTCGAGCCTTTTCGGCGTCGATGCGGCGCTAGTGCGCGCGGAAGGTGTGGGCAGCAACGTCGCGCTAAAGCTCGAACACTATCTGCAACTGCCTCATAGTCAGGAACTACGCGAGTTACTTTGGAGCGTCACGACCAGCAAGATGGTCGATTTGCACCATGTCGCGACCTTGCATCGCGTGCTCGGTGAGACCTACGCACTGGCCGTCCGGCAACTTCTCGAAGCGAGCCGGCGAACCACGCAGGACATCATGTGCGTCGGCTGTCCCGCGCAGACTCTCTGGCACGATCCGGATGGCCGTTACCCCGCGACGATGCAGCTTGGCATGATGAGCGTTCTCGCCGAACGCACCGGACTGACGACGCTCAGCGATTTCTCGAGCCGAGACCTGGTCGTGAGCGGGCAAGGCGTGCCGTTGACGGCCCTTGTCGAGGCACGGCTGTTTCATCATCCGCATGAACCTCGCGTGCACCTGCACCTCGGCAGCGTGGCGACGCTTGTCTCCTTGCCCACGCAACTCGGCGTCAACGCACGCAACCTCATCGGCTTCGAGGCCGCGCCCGCGACTTTGCTGCTCGACGGGTTAATGCGACTCCTTACCAACGGCCGCGAGCAATGCGACGCGGGGGGCAAGCATGCGGTGCAGGGACGTTGCCTGGAACCGCTCATCGAGCGCTGGATGCAGAATCACTTTTTCCAGGAACGGCCGCCGCGTTGCGTGCCACGCCGGGAATTCGGCCCTGACTTTCTCAATCGCGCCATTGAGCAAGCGCGTCGGCTGGACGGAAATCTTCACGATGTCCTCTGCACGATGACGCATTTCGTGGCCCACGCCATCGTTCACGCGCTGCAAACTTGGTTGCCCTCGCTGCCGGCACGCGTTCTTATTAGCGGCCGCGGCGTGCGTAATGGCTTGCTTTGGAATCTCCTGGAGCAAAAGCTGGCCCCGATCCCGCTTGTAAAGACTGACGCCGTCGGCATTCCCGTGGAGGCGTGTCATGCCATCGGCAGCGCGGGCATGGCGGCCTTGACTCTAGACGGCGTACCCATCAATTTGCCGTCCGTGACTGGCGCGAGTGGAGCACGACTGCTCGGTCAATTCACGCCGGGTGCCAACGGCAATTGGGCCCGCTGTCTCGCCTGGATGGCTCGTCAGGCGACACCTCTGCAAGCGGCCGCATAATGAAATAGGGTCAAGTCCGCAAGCGACGAAAGAGCCTGCGGAGTCGAGGCGAGTATTCGATGCCAATCCTTGTACAAACAATTCTTTTGCTGACAATCTCCAACGTGTTCATGACATTCGCCTGGTACGGCCACCTCGGCACCTTGAAGGACAAGTCGTGGTCCATCGCCGTCGCCGTGAGCTGGGGCATCGCTTTCTTTGAATACCTTGTTCAGGTTCCGGCCAACCGTATCGGCAGCTCCCAGTACAGCCTGGGCGAGCTGAAGATTTTGCAAGAGGTGATCTCGCTGTCGGTGTTCGTGCCAATCGCCATGGTCTGTTTCGGTCAACCGTTCAGATGGAACTACCTATGGGCATCGCTGTGCATCATAGGCGCGGTTTTCTTCATATTCCGCGACCGCATTGGCGCCGACACACCGGCACAGACGCCTTCCGTTCAAGCTAGCTCTAACAGCGCCTCCGAACACACGGGTGCCCAATAAAAAGACCGCGAATGAGCACTTTCGTGGCAGGCTTGCGTGTCGCCGAGGTCAATGTAGAATAGACGGGAAAGCACTTCCGCACGGGCCTATAGCTCAACGGCAGAGCAGGGGACTCATAATCC
>SYHD01000125.1 GCA_005799265.1 Planctomycetia bacterium
CTCGTCAACAACGCCGGCGTCAATACGCTCGCGCATCGAGTCACGATCGATCAATTCCCACGCGAAGAATGGGATCGTCTGCTGAGCGTCGATCTGACGGGACTGTTCGAGGTGAGCCGATTCGCGGCCCAGGTGATGCGAAAACAGGGCGCCGGGCGCATTATCAACATCGCCTCGATAGTCGGCCTGGTGCCGTTGCGATTACAATGCGCCTTCGTGGCGGCCAAGGCCGGGGTCGTGAACCTGACGCGTGCCATGGCCCTGGAACTGGGACCACACGGTATTCTCGTGAACGGCATCGCGCCCGGCTCGACCCTGACCGAAGGGACCAAGCAATTGTTCTACGCGGAAGGCGGCAAGTTCCGCGAAAACGTTCAGCGGATGCTCGACCATGTCCCACTCGGCCGGCCCGCTACCACGGACGAAATCGCGGTCGCCGCCCTGTTCTTGGCCGATCCGGAAAACAGTTACATGAACGGCCACATCCTCACCGTTGACGGCGGCTGGACAGCGGGGTACACGCGGGATTTCTAAAGCGAGGCGGCGAATGTCCGAGAACGTAAATCGCGTGGATACGGCAGACGCTGCGCCAAACGAGGCAGCCGTCTTCCGCAAAGTGTCGTTGCGGCTGCTGCCATTTCTCTTCTTGCTATACGTCATCAATCTCATTGATCGTACCAACATTGGCATCGCTCGTTTGCAGATGGTCGATCAGCAGCATGTTCTCGATGAAGCCGCCTACGCCCTGGGCGCGGGCATCTTCTACGTCGGCTATCTCCTCTTCGAGGTACCGAGCAACATGATCCTGCTGCGGATGGGGGCCCGCGCGTGGATCGCACGTATCTTGTTGAGCTGGGGCATTATCTCGTCGGCGATGATGTTCGTGACGGGGCCGTGGAGTTTTGCCGCTCTGCGCATGTTGCTCGGTGTTGCCGAGGCGGGCTTCTTTCCGGGCATTATCTTCTACTTGAACAACTGGTTTCCCGCGCGGATGCGCGGCCGGGCCGTGGCGCAGTTCATGCTCGGAGGCGTCATCGCGTCGATGGTCGGCAATCCGATCTCCGGTTTCATCCTTGAATTCATGGATCAGATCGGCGGCCTGTGGGGCTGGCAATGGGTCTTCTTGCTCGAAGGGCTGCCCGCCGTGGCACTGGGTTTCATCACGCTTGCCTACCTGACCGACCGCCCCGAACAGGCGCACTGGCTGACGCAGGCGGAGCGTACCTGGCTCACCCAGCAAATCGAGCGTGACCGCAGCGTCGCGCCGCACAGCCGCAGCCACTCGCTCAAGGCCGCATTTCTCGATCCGCGTGTCTGGCTGTTGATCGCCGTCTACTTCACGGTCGCAATGGGAGACAACAGCTACGGCTTCTACATTCCGACGATTCTCAGAAGTGAGTTCCGGTGGACGCCCTTTGAGATCGGTCTTCTGGTCGCGGCGCCGAGTGTGATCGCCATGGTCGGCATGGTTCTGGTGGGCAGAAACTCCGACCGCACCGGGGAACGCCGCTGGCATGTCGCTTGCTCGGCATTTACTGCGGCCCTGGGTTGGTTGACGCTTGCTGGGATCGGGTCCAGAGTATTGACGATTCCCGGCGTCGATTCACGCTGGCTTTTCGTCGCCGGCGTGGCCGTGACGCTCACAGGCATGAAGAGCATGTTGCCCACGTTCTGGACGCTTCCGCCAATGTTTCTCAGCGGCGCTGCGGCTGCGGGGGGCATCGCCTTGATCAACTCCGTCGCGAACCTCGGCGGTTTCCTGGGCCCGATGATCATGGGACACGCGGAGAAGACGACCGGCAGCTTCACCGTCGGCTACCTCGTTATGGCCGCGACCTTGTTTACGGGAGGCTTGCTCGCCCTCACCGTCGCACCCCGAACACGCGGTGAAAGCGAATGAGTGAACTTCCTCACGCAATTCGGCATACGCGTGGATGCGCGACGTCGTTTCTTGGACGCATGTAGATAACCACGAATCTCACGAACCAATCGAGTCGGCGTTCAATTAGGCTCTTGCGGTTGGCGCGTTGCTGGTGTATCTTGGCGTTCACTCGAAATCCCTTTCTGTTCGCGTTGATGATAGTGTTGCTACCTCATCAGACGCCACAGGAAGCCCAAGGATTACGAGTTTTTCAGCAAGCTTCCTCGCCAAAGCGAGGTGAGTTCGCTTGCTCAAGGGCTAGTGAGTAACGGGTTCCCGGAGAATACGTCTCATGTCGCTACTGCGTGTTTGCACGATCAGTTGCCAGTTGCTGCTCGCGGCACTTTCTGTTGCACCGATCTATGCCCAGGATGAGAAGGTCACTCTGGAGCCTCGCGAGAAGTGGACCAACCTCGCGGCTGAATCTACGATGGAGTTCAACTTCACGCTAAAGTCACCGCGCGCGTTCAAAGGGCGTGTCGAATGGACCTTTTCCGATCCCGGGACGAAACGCGTCTTTCCGCGTGGGCGGAACGAAGCGCTGCTCGTGGCGGACGTCGGCAAACCCGCGACGTTCAAGATCATGCTCGCCATCCCGCCCGTCAAGCCGGGAGTCGTTCTGCAAGCGCAGTTGATCGTCACGGTCCTTGAGGACGGCAAGAAAGAAGCTGAGGCCCCGTATGAGAAGACCCTGTGGATTTTTCCCGCAGATCCTTTTGCCGACCGAGCGAAGTGGGTCGAAGGTCTGAAGATCACCTTGTACGACCCGGACGCCAAGAGCAAGACCGCCGAGGCACTGAAGGGCCTGAAGGTTCCCTTCGATGAATCACGCAATCCGGCAGGGCTGGCGGACCTCAAGGAAGGCTTGCTGCTGATCGGCGCAGGCGTGTCGCTCAAGGAGGAAGCCGGCTTGGCGGAGGCGATGATCCAGGCCGCCAGCCGCGGCATTCCGGTGCTGTGCCTCGCGCCCAAGGAGGGCGCTCTGCCCTTGCCAGGAGCCGACAACGCTCTGCCCGTTCCCGGTAGTCTGACCTTGCAGCGTGAGGACATTATCGTCAAGCTGGACAAACGCCTCGACGCCACGGCCTGGGCGCCGAAGAACCAGGTCGTAGCACGCTCGCTGGCGGTCAAGAGCGAGGACGGCAAAGTCATCAGCGAGATCCAGGACGGAGCGAAGGGCTGGCCCTGGCTGCAAATCGATTATCCCGCGAAAAAAGGCCGGCTTGTTTGTAAACATTCGACCAACAGGCAAACGTGCTCTCTTGACTTCTCCGCAAAGCTTGCCTGGTTTATTGACTATTTGTCGCTTTCCGCTCGCGTCCGCTCATTGCACGACTACAACACTGCCTACCATTGCAGTGCATGGACGC
>SYHD01000126.1 GCA_005799265.1 Planctomycetia bacterium
GCGCGCCGTCGGGCCCCCGTCTTGCTTGTTCGCCGGACGCGCACGCGACGGACGGGCCCATCCGTCGCTTGCGCGTCCGGCTAACGCCGCGGTCGAAGGGGACGAAAGCAAGGGGCGCTTCGTCATCCACGTCAACAATCGGCTCGTCCTCAACGGTTTACTCGAAGAGCTCGGCCTCGCAGGACAGACGGCGATGGTGCTGCGCTGTCTCGATAAGCTCGGCAAGGTAACGCGCGAGGACGTCCAGAAGGAGATGGCCGAGCGCGCCGGCGTTACGAGCGCGCAATCGAGCCGGTTGCTTGAGTTCGTGCAAATGACGGGGACGAACGCGGAGGTTCTGGCGCGCCTGAAAAGTGAATTCGGCGCCAATGCGAAGGCGGGCGAGGGCGTGCGACGCCTAGAGGAATTGCTCGACGCGACGGCGAAAGCCGGTATCCCCGACGGCATGATCGTGCTCGATCTGTCGATCGCGCGCGGCCTCGATTACTACACCGGGACGGTCTACGAGACCTTCCTGACCGACATGCCCAAGATCGGCAGCGTCTGCTCCGGCGGCCGTTACGACAATCTCGCGGGCCTTTACACCAAGCAATCGCTGCCCGGCGTCGGTGCGTCGCTCGGCCTGGATCGCTTGCTGGCCGCGCTGGAGGAACTGAACCTGCTGCAAAAAACCGGCACGCCGGCGCCGGTGTTCATCGTGCAGTTCAGCGCCGAGCGCATCGGCGAATATCAAAAGATGGCCCGTTCCTTGCGCGCCGCGGGCATCGGCGCCGAGGTCTTCCCCGACGCAAAGAAACTCGGCCAGCAATTCCAGTACGCCGAGAAGCGCGGCTTCAAGATCGCCCTGATCGCGGGGCCGGACGATTTCGCCAAGGGATCGTGGAACGTCAAGGATTTGGCGAAACGCGAGGAGAAGAAGGGCGTGCCGGACGCGGAGGTGCTGGGAATCGTGCGTGCCTTGTTGGCAGTTTGATGGTTTCGGCCGCAAGCCTTGTCGCTCACTCCAAAACCAAAATCAGCCCGCGCCCGTCGGTCAGAATTTGCGAAGATTTCCCTGTTGCAACATGAGCTTTGCGAGTAGAAATAAGGAATCCATGCGCATTGCGTCCGTGGTCCGTAGTGCGCGGCGAATACAACCAAGGATGGTAACCGTTCACCTCCCCTCTCCCCCTGTACTCAGGGGGAGAGGGGCCGGGGGGTGAGGGGGTGGAACAGACAGTTGCGCGACGCCCCAGCCCCTCACCCCCGGCCCCTCTCCCCTGAGTACAGGGGAGAGGGGTGAACGGTTACCAAGGATGAATGGCCACGGACTACTGACCACGGACAACCAGACGCCTTCTACAAAGGTCCACTTCGATGTCTCCATCACGCCAATGGCTACGCTTGACGGCCGCGCTTTTCGTGTGCGGCTGCATTTTCCTTGGCTTCGTTTCCGCCCAGCCTGACGATACGAAGACGCCGGCCAAGCTGTTCGTGCTTCCCAAGGTGCTGGCGAACGATCTGACGCCCGCGACGCCGCAGGAGCTGCGCGAGATAGAGGATCACGTCAAAAAAGTGCTCGACAAGGTGATGCCCGCGATCGTCTGCGTCCGCGTCGGACCGGGACAGGGCTCGGGCGTCATCGTCAAGGAGGATGGGACCCTCTTGACTGCTGGGCACGTCTCCGGCAAACCCGACCAGAACGCCGCCATCATCTTCCCGAATGGGACGACCAAGAAGGGCAAGACGCTTGGCCAAAATAGAGGCATCGACAGCGGCATGTGCAAGATCAGCGACGAAGGCAAGTACGCCTTCCTCGAAATGGGCAAGTCGTCAGATCTAAAAGTCGGCCAATGGGTCATCGCCATCGGCCACCCCGGCGGCTTTCGGCCCAACCGCACGCCCGTCGTCCGCGTCGGCCGGATCTTGACGGTCAACTCGTTCCTCATCCGCACCGATTGCAGCCTGGTCGGCGGCGACTCCGGCGGCCCCCTCTTCGACATGCAAGGCCGCGTCGTCGGCATCCATAGCCGGATCGGCGGCAAGGAGATCACCGAGAATGTCCACGTCCCGATCGACACGTACACGCAAACCTGGCACAAGCTCGCCAAGGGCGAAATGTGGGGCGGGTTGCTCGGTACCGCCGAGACAGTCAAATCCGCCGGCGGCAAGCTCGTCCTCGAAAAAAAGGACGCCCTGACTGGGCAAGATCCCAAGGACCGGGTGCAGACCAACTCGCACTTCCGGGCCTATCCCTTCCGCATGAAGGCGGGGCACACTTACACGCTCGATCTGATTTCTGGCGACAAATCCGGCAAGAAGTTCGACACGTTCCTGCGCCTCGAAGACGCCGCGGGCAAGGAAGTGGCGCACGACGACGACGGCGGCGGCTTCCCGCACGCGCGCATCGTGCACAAGGCGATCAAGGACGCGGATTACACGGTCATCGCGACTTCCTTCGAGGCCAACCAGACAGGCGCCTACACGCTCAAGATCTTCGACGCGGACTTTGTGGACGCGCTCGTCACCGGCAAGGTCGATGTGCTGAAGTCGGTCAAGCTGCCGATGCCCGCGGTCATCGCCCTGGTCGAGAAATTCAGGGCGGCCCAGGTTCCGCTGCACATCAACGCCGTCCTCATCGACAAGCAAGGCGACCCGCTGCCGAACACCGAGATCACCGTCAACTGGGACAAGGGCTTTCAAACCTTCAAGAGCGACGCGCAGGGCGTGGTCCGCTGGGCTCTCGCCAAGGACAAGAGTCGAAAGCTAAGCGTGGAACTGCCGAAGGGCACACGCGCGCTGATCGCCCTTACCGATAAAGAAGGCCAATCCATCGGCCTGAAGTTCGCCGAGAACGATCCGAGCCTCGAGAAGGTGAAGAGCGCCGGCGGCAAGATCGTCAGCACGTTCAGCGGCGCCATCGCCAAGACCGATCCGTTCGATGTCGAGCGCGAGAATTGCTTCCGCCACATCCACGAGTTCAAGATGCAAGCGGGCAAGACGTACACGCTTGATCTAGTCAGCGAGGATTTCGACGCCTACCTGCGCGTCGAGAACGACGACAAGGGGAAAATCGCCGAGGACGACGACGGCGCGGGTTGGCTCAACTCGCGCATCGTCTTTAATCCGGCCAGCAATGGTACGTATCGCCTCGTCGTCACTACCTGCGACCCAGGTCAGCTCGGCGCCTATGTGTTGACGATCCGCGAGATCACGGCCAAGCCGGCGGAACCGAAGAAAGTCGAAAGCAAGTAAATACACGCCACGCGCCGTTTAGCGCTCGTGTGGCAGCGCCCGTTTACCGGCGCTGCCACACGAGCGCTAAACCGCAGGCGGCCACTGCAAGAATCCGGGAGATCCGTGATGAGATACCTACGTCTAACCTTCGTGTCGGCCATTCTCTTGAACGCGACGGGCATGGCCTCCGCCCAGTTCCAGGCCGTGAATCCGGAACTGTTGCGCACGAGCCCCAAGTTCCTGCGTGCGTTTCATAGCGTCGTCGCCAAACCGAGCGAATCCACCGTGCGCGTCAGCGCCGATGGCAAGGATGTCGCCCTCGGCACCGTCGTCGAGGCCGACGGCTGGATCCTCACCAAATGGGATGAGATCAAGGAAAAGAACACCATCGTATGCAAATTGCGCGACGGCACGGAGGTCCCGGCCAAGGTGATCGGCGTCAAGGACGACTACGACCTGGCCCTGCTCAAGATCGAAACCAAGGATCTCAAGCCGATCGAATGGCGTCCGAGCAAGGACGCCCGCGTGGGCCGTTGGGTGGCCTCGGTGGGCACGGGCGAAGCGCCGGTCGCGGTCGGCGTCGTCAGCGTCGCCACCCGGCCGCTCGTCTTGGGCGATCAGCCCCCCAAGCAAATGAACATCAACTCCGGCTACCTCGGCATCGGCCTGGAAGCCGGCATGGGGGGCGCCAAGGTCAACATGGTCGAAGGCAAATCCCCCGCCGAAAAGGCCGGCGTCAAAGTCAACGACATCATTTACGAAGCAGCCGGCAAGGCAATTGCCGATCACGAAGCCCTCATCAACACCGTCGGCCGACTGAGAGCCGGCGACAACATCCTCCTCAAGATCAAACGCGGCGAGGATGAGATCGAACTCAAGGCCACGCTCGGCAAACGCTCGGGCAAAGCCCTGGGCAATCCCCAGGAAGTCATGGGCAGCGAACTCTCCAATCGCCGCGGCGGCTTCCCCTTCATCCTCCAGCACGATACCGTCCTCAAACCCAAGGATTGCGGCGGACCCCTCGTCGATCTCGACGGCAAGACCGTCGGCATCAACATCGCCCGCGCAGGACGCACCGAATCCTACGCTATCCCCTCCGAAAAAGTCCGCGATCTGCTCGCCGACCTCAAGTCAGGCAAGCTCGCCCCCGGCAAAACCGACATCGGCAAGGTTGAGCCGAAGGTAAAGAATCCGAATCAGGTCCTGCGTGTCGACGGCAAGCTCACCGACAAGGATCTCCCCGCCAAGCTCGGCGAGGGCCGGTTCATGAAAGTGCACGTGGTCAAACTGAAGGCGGGCGAAACCTACGTCATTGAAATGGATAGCGCGGACATCGACTCGTACCTCCGGCTCGAAGACGCCAACGGCAAGAAGCTCGCGGAGGACGACGATGGCGGCGGCTTTCCCAACGCCCGCATCGTCTTCCGCGCCTCGGCCGACGGCGACTACCGTATCATCGCCACGACCTTTAACGTCAACGAAACCGGCGCCTACACCTTGACTGTGCGCCGCGACAAGGAATAAACGCAGGAGTGTTGTCGATACAGCGCTTGCAGCTTAGCGCTCGCGTTGCGGCGCCAGGAAACCGGCGCTGCAACGCGAGCGCTAAACTGCAAGCGGTTGTTTTGTTAGCGCGATCCGTGCTTGTCGCCGCAGCGTTGGCCGGGCGGGCACGATTCGTTGAAAAAGGACCGGCACGAACCGAAGATAAACTGCGTTTCGTAGCGCCAATTACCGCAGATCGGGTAGAACGAATCGACGCCGCAGTTCATGCCGTGCTTATTGAGGCAGCGCTGGAAGAAATTCTCCGCGGGGGCCGTTTTCTTGACGGCAAACACAGGGGGCGCGTACGGATGTCGCGTCGGCTCGTAGGGAACCGATGGCACGACGAAAACCTCCTGGGCCGGCAGCCGACTCGTAGAGAAGCTGACTAGAACCATCAAGCTCAGGCCCAACCAGGTCGTTCGTCGCATCATGGCCTCATCTCCTCAATCCGAGGGCGTTGTCGGCAATCCGTTTTTCGCAGATTTCCTATCTATCGGTTCGCTCACGGGGATCACGTCACGCACAAAATTCAGAAGACGCCTGAAACATGCGAAAACTGGCGAAACCGGATCGATTGTCATGTTTTTTGCACGAGACTTCCCGTTCGCGCTCACGGTTCTTGCCTGGCTCCGGCAGTCGGCATAATAGGCACGATCGGTATCGCGACCCAGGTATGCGCACATTGCCTGGTTGTGGGGACTTATTTCTTATTCGTGCGCCCCTAGGAGGAAGAAACATCACCTGGCCAGCAGTAGAATAACGCATGGAAACGCGCAGGGAAACCCGTCTCCCTGGCGGCCCCGTAAGTCGTCACGGCCAGCATGAAAGCAATCTATCTCGACAACAACGCCAGTTCGGAAACGCTTCCAGCCGTGTGGGAGGCGATGCAGCCTCACTTCACGCGGCATATCGGCAACCCCGCGAGCAGCCATCAGTTTGGCCGTCATGCGCGCAAGGCGCTTGAGGACGCGCGCGAACGCATCGCCGCGCTTCTCGACGCGCATCCCGACGAAATCCACTTCACCAGCGGCGCGACCGAAGCCAACAATCTCGCCATCTTCGGTTTGACGCGCACGGCTCCGGGCACGCTCGTCACGACGCTCATCGAACATCCGTGCATCCTTGAGCCGATCCGCCGTTTGGAGAAAGCCGGCCACGCGCTGACGTACTTGCCGGCCGCGGCGTCGGGCAGCGTTCTTGCGGACGGCGTCGCCTACGCGGAGGACGTCCGCCTCGTCGCCGTCATGCTTGCGAATCACGAAACCGGCGCGCTGCAGCCCGTGAACGCGCTGACACAGCTGCTGCAAGGCCGAGCGCCGTTTCACTGTGACGCGGCCGCGGCGGCAGGCAAGATGCGCGTCTCCTTCCGCGCTCTCGGCGTCACCGCGCTGACGATCAGCGCCCACAAGTTTCACGGCCCGCAAGGCATCGGCGCCTTGCTTCTCGACCGGCGCGCGAAATTGCAGCCGCTTTTTTTTGGCGGCCACCAACAGCATGGCAAACGCCCCGGCACCGAAGCGGTCGCGCTGGCCGTCGGCATGGCGACGGCGCTGCAATGGTCCTACGACAACCTCGACGCCAACCGCACGAAGCTGCTGAGCCTGCGCCGCCGCTTTCTCGAACGACTGCGCGCCGACGCCGCTCCCGTCTTGCTCAATGGCCCCGAAACGGGCGGCATCCCCGGCACGCTCAATCTCGCCTTCCCCGGTTGTCCGGCCGATGCCTTGTTGATGAAGCTCGATCTCGCCGGCGTCGCCTGCTCGACCGGCTCGGCATGCTCCAGCGGCTCGCTCTTGCCGTCACCCGTTCTCGCAGCCATGGGCAAAACCGGCGCGGACCTGCTCTCCGCCCTGCGCTTCAGCCTGAGTACACTCTTGACCGAAGCGGACATCGATGAAGCCGCCCAACGCATTGCCGATTGCGTCGCCAAACTGCGGCAAACAGCTCCTGAGTGAGTTTTTTTGTTGCCCACAAACACCCACTGCCATCATCGATCCATCTTTAGCGTCAACTAGACGTAAATCTTTAATTTCAAATTACTTATATCGCCTTCATGTCCTTTCCAGTCGCAACTGTTTTTGGTATAATATTGACGAGGCTAACCGCTCTACTGCCGGCCGGATGAATCGCTCGTTGAAGGCTCTCGTACCATGCCGAACAGGCCGACTTTGGCCCGAGTCCTGGCTCTTCCGGAAAATCGCTCGGCCTTGGTCGCGATTCAGGATCTGCTGTTCACGCTTACCGAGCCGTCGCGCCGCTCGTGTGCCGACCCGTTGTTCCTGCACGGGCCGAGCGGTTGCGGCAAGACTTTCCTGGTGAGCGCGTTGGCCGAGGAATTGGCATCGTGCGGCATTTGCGTGTTTAAGATGTCGGCCAACGACTTCGCGGCGGAGAGCGACATTGGCGCGGCGAAACAAGCTGACCTGTTGATCGTCGAAGACTTGCAGCACTTGCCATTGCGCTCTGTGGATAGTTTTATCCGTTTGATCGACGAACGAGGGCATTTCGAGCGGCCGACGATATTCAGCGCGCTCGTCGGCCCGGGACGATTGCAGCATCGCGGGACGCCGTACCCGCAGCGGTTGACGAGCCGCCTGGGCGCGGGGCTCGTCGTCGCGCTGGATCCGCTGCAAGCACCAAGTCGCCGGCGCTTGCTGAAGTCTCTTGCGGAAGAAACGAAAATGGCGATCGCCCCGGACATTCTCAATTGGTTTGCGACGCACCTGACCGGCGGTGGCCGACAGCTGCAAGGCGCCATCCGCCAGTTCAAGGCGTTGCAACGTCTGCAGACAAAGCCGTTGCGCCTCGCCGACATTCGCGCCCACTTTCGCACACCGCTCGAGGCCGGGGCATTGACCGTCCAACGCATCGCCGAGCGCGTGAGCGGCTATTTTCACGTCGCGCCGAAGCGATTGCAGTCCGCGCGGCGTTCACGCGACGTGTTGTTGCCTCGCCAGGTGAGTATGTATCTTGCGCGCCAGCTGACGGACCTGTCGCTGCAAAAGATCGGCAAGTTCTTCGGCAGACGCGATCACAAGACCGTGCATCACGCTTGCTTGAAGATCGAAGAAGTAATAAAAACCGACGCGGTGTTGAGCGGAGCGGTCCGGCAAATGCGGGCGGAATTGGCGTAACGCCAGGCGCCTTGTTCCTTGTTCCCACGCAACGCGCGGAAACAGGTTAGGTTATGGGCAAAACGCGTTGACCGAATGTTGTTCATTGATGGAAGTGCGATGACAGATTTTCAACCCTCTTTCGATACCAAGACCATCCACAAAGATGCCATCACGCACACACAACGCTTCAACACCTGGACAACACGTTTTCCCCAATGTTGCCGCCAATGCAACCCGATTATCCACTTGCACATACGGCAGCTTGCGGCGACATAGCCACAAGAAACATGGGCGTAATACTACGACTACTGGATTTACAAAGAGAAGTAATAAGGAAAAGGACAACTCGCATGAAGATTGTTTGTCACCGTGAAGGACTCTTGTCCGCATGTCAACTCGCCAGCGCCGCCGTCGCCGTTCGCGATGTCAAGCCGGTGCTTCGCAACATCAAGGCGGTCGTCGATGACGATCGCTGCACGCTGATGGCAACCGATCTCGAATTGGGGATCCGCCTCGAAGTGCGCGGCATCAAGGTGGAAGAACCGGGCGACGCGCTGCTCCCCACGTCGCGCTTGCTTGCCATCCTACGCGAGGCTACCGATGAGGAACTGACAATCGAGGCAAGCCCGGACAAGTGCGTCATCCGTGGCAACACCAACGAATTCGAGATGCCCGGCGAAGACGTGGCCGCGTTTCCCGACGTGCCGGCGTTCAATGAGGAGAAGTATCACGAGATCACAGCCGCCGCGTGCAAGGACATGATCAAGCGGACGATCTTCGCTGCCGCGACGGAAGGACAGGTACGATTCGGCGCCACGACGGGCCTCTTGTGGGAGTTGGAGGATGACAAAGCAGCCCTGATCGCCACGGATGGCCGACGTCTGGCGATGATGACCGCGCCGGCGAAACCCCACGGTGGACACACGACCAAGGGGCTGCTCCCCGTCGTCCCGACCAAGGCGATGAGTTTGCTCGAACGCAACCTGACCGAGCCCGACGAAACCATTCGCATCAGTTTGCGTCCCAACGAGGTGCTGATGAAAACCGAGCGGGCCATGATCTACAGCCGGCTCGTCGAGGGACGTTTCCCGAACTACAAGCAAGTCATCCCGGCCAAGCATATTCACCGCGTGCCCTTGACGGTCGGCCCGTTCATGGCAGCGGTGCGGCAGGCGGCGATCATGACCGACGATGAGAGCAAACGCGTCCGCTTCCACTTCGCGAAGAAGAAGCTGACGTTGCGCGCTCAGGGCGCCGAGTCCGGGCAATCGCGCGTCGAGTTGCCGATCGATTACGACGGCAAGGGTTTGGAGATCAGCTTCGATCCGAAGTTCGTGACCGACATGCTGCGCGTCCTCGAACCGGACACGCCGTTGACGCTCGACATGAACGACAGCGCGACGCCGGCGGTATTCCGGTTTGAGCCGAATTACTTGTACGTGATCGTGCCGCTGGTGGAGACCAAGTGACGCCGCATTCGTTTAACGGTCGCGTGGCGTCTGGCGAGCGCTAAACGAATTCAGGAAAACACATGGCCCCGCGCATTCACAAACCTGATCCCGGCCCCGAGCCGATCAGGGAAACCCTGGCGCGATTGTTCACGGCGCGCGGCTGGGGTCGTCGGCAAGCGCGCTTGCACCTGGAGCGAGCGTGGAGCGAAACCGTGGGCGAACCATACGATCCGCACACGCGCGTGCTCGGCTTGAAACGAGGGATCTTCGAGGTCGAAGTCGATAGCGCTGTGCTCGTGCAAGAACTGACGCACTATCACAAGCGCCGGATCCTGCAAACGCTGTGCGACAAACTTCCGGGACAGACGATCAAGGAACTGCGCTTCAAAGTCGGAAAATTCTAATGCCGTAGATGGCTCGAAAGGACTTGCCATGATTGAAGAAACGAGCTCCCAGGAAAACGACGGGAGCTATGAACCCGAGAACATTACCGTCCTCAAGGACGCCGCCCACATCCGCAAAAGGCCCGGCAACTACATCGGCGACACCGCTTCGAAAGGGCTGCATCATCTTGTCTACGAGCTTGTTTACAACAGCGTCGATGAGGCGCTCGCGGGCTATTGCAAAAACGTTCATGTCACCATCCACGTCGATGGCAGTCTGAGTGTCGCCGACGATGGCCGCGGCATTCCCGTCGAGACGCATCCGGAGGTCGGCAAGTCGACGCTCGAGGTCGTCCTCACCACGGTCGGCGCCGGCGCCAAGTTCGACAAGCGCAGCTACAAGACCTCCGCCGGCCTGCACGGCATTGGCGCCAAGGCCGTCACTGCTCTCTCCGAATGGACCGAAGCCGAAGTCCGCCGCAACGGCAAGGTCTATAAGCAAGAATACGAGCGCGGCCCCGCCGTCTCCGACGTCAAGGAGATCGGCGTCTCGCCCAACAACCGCACCGGCACCAAGATCACCTTCAAGCCCGATCCGGAAATCTTCAAGGACATCACCTTCAGCTATGACATCCTCGAAGGCCACCTGCGCGAACTCGCCTACCTCAACAAGGGCCTCGCCATCAAGCTGACCGATGAGACGACTAGCCGGGAAGAATTGTTCCACGCCGTGGGCGGCGTTTCCGAGTTCGTCGAATATCTCAACCGCACCGAGGAAGCCATCCACAAGGTTCTTTACGTGGACCGGACGGTGGACGACGTCAAAGTCGAAGCGGCGTTTCAATACACGACGGGCGAGGAAGAGCGCGCCCGCTACTACACCAACAACGCTCACAACCCCGACGGCGGCACTCACCAGTCGGGCTTCCGCACAGCCATCACGCGCGCCCTCACCGCGTACGGCGAAAAATCCAGCCTCTTCAAGGACATCACGCCCACCGGCGAAGATTATCGCGAAGGGCTCACGGCCGTCATTTCCGTCGCCGTGTCAGAGCCGCAGTTCCAGGGCCAGACGAAAAATCGCCTGAACAATCCTGAAGTGGACGGCATCGTCTCCAGCATCGTTTACGAGTACCTGACGAAATACCTTGAGGAAAATCCCAAGGAAGCCAAGAAGCTCATGAACAAGGTCATCGTCGCCGCTCAGGCACGCGAGGCCGCCACCAAGGCCAAGAAGGCGCTCAAGGATCGCAAGAACATCCTCGCCGGCGGCGGCTTGCCTGGCAAACTCATGGATTGCACCACCCGTGAACGCGATGAGTCCGAACTCTTCCTCGTCGAAGGCAATAGCGCCGGCGGCTCCGCGGACAATGGCCGCAATCGGCACACCCAGGCAATCCTCCCCCTGCGCGGCAAGGTGCTCAACGTCGAAAAAGCCCGCCTCGAAAAGGTTCTCTCCAATGAGGAACTCTGCGCCCTCATCAGCGCCGTCGGCATCGACATCGGCAACAGCGAGGACCTCGAAGGCCTCCGTTATGGCCGCATCATAGTCCTCACCGACGCCGACGTGGACGGGCAGCATATCCGCACGCTCTTGTTGACGTTTTTCTTCCGGCAAATGCGTCATCTGATCGAGAAGGGACACATTTGGGTCGCCCGTCCCCCGCTCTTCAAGGTCGAGCAGAAGAAAAAGTCGCGCTACGTGCAAACGCTCGATGAGATGAGCGTGGAACTCTTGGCGCGCGGCATCGAGGGGACGAAGTTTCAAATTGCGCCGCCCGAAGGGAGCAAGGGCGCGCCGGTCGTTTTCGAGGGCGAGCGTCTCAAGGCAATCATGGGTGTGCTCGACGAACTGGAGAAATCGCTCGTCATCCTCGAACGCCGCGGCCTCAGCGTCGCCGCGCTTTTGGGCCGGATGCAAAACGGCAAATTGCCGATCTATCGGGTCACGCTGGGGAGCGTCGAGCATTGGTTCTTCAGCGCCGAGGAGAAGGATGCGTTCCGCGCCGCGCATGTTCAGAAGGGGGGCCAGCTCCTGGTCGCCGACGAGGAGACCGCGAAGAGCGCCAATGGTGTGCCGGCGGCGGAAATCTTCACCGAGCTCGACCTGCACGAGGTCAAGGCGATCAACCGCGGTATCGAAGAATTACGCACGAAGTACAACTTGCAGGCGTCCGATCTGCTGCCGTCGCCGCGCATCGCCGGCCGCGAACCGGCGCCGCGCTTTTTCCTCGAAAACGACGGCAAGCAGCAGGTCTTGTCGCACCTGCGCGTGTTGGTCGCCGAGATTCGCAAGCTCGGCGAGCGGGGGATCAAGATCATTCGCTTCAAGGGACTGGGCGAGATGGACGGCGAGGAACTGTGGGACACGACGCTCGACCCCGCGCGGCGCACGCTCCTGCGCGTGCACATGGAGGACGCGCTCAAGGCGGACGAAATGTTCCGCACCTTGATGGGCGAAAAGGTCGAGCCGCGCCGCGAGTTCATCCAAAAGCATGCGCTCGAAGTGCGCGAACTGGACTACCACGGGGCATGACGATATTTGACGAGCCGCGACCGTTGGGGAGTGGTTTCCCGCTTCCTTACGGGTGCGGCTCGTAAATGCGAATCGGCGTGAGGCTTTGGCGACACGTAATGGGGATCCCGCCATGTGCAAGCGATTCTTACTTCTGACGATCTGTGGCCTCCTGGTTGGCCAAGTTCCAGTGCTCGGTCAAGACACCAAGGCCAAGGTTCAGGAATTGATCCGCCAGCTGGAGACCGGCAATGAGGCGGCCAAGCTGACGGCGGCGGTGGCGCTGGCCGACGAGGGGCCTGGCGCGGCAGCGGCCGTGCCCGCGCTGGTCGCGGCCCTGCAGGACAAGAGCGAACACCTCAAGCTCAACGGCGCCATCGCCCTGGGTAAGATCGGCGCTCCCGCGGTTGATCCGGTCGCCAAGGTACTCGCGCGCAAGACTCCGGGCGATCGCTATTACGCGATCTGGACCCTGGGCTGGATCGGGCCCCCCGCGAAGGACACGGCTCCACTCGTCATCGAATGCCTGTTGGACAAGGACGAAGGCGTCCGCCGCAAGGCCGCCTATGCCCTGGGCAGAATCGCTCCCGAGGCCAAGACCACGGTCGCGCCGCTCATCAAGACGTTGGCGGACGGCAACGCCGACGTGCGTCAGGCGGCCTCCGACGCCCTGTCGAAGTTCGGCGTCGAAGCGGTGCCTGCGTTGATTGACGCGCTGAAGGACGACGCGCCCGCCATCCGCCTGGAAGCTGCCCGCGCCCTGGGCAACATCGGCAGCCCCGCCAAGGATGCGATCCCCGAACTCAAGACGCTCTTCCTGAGCGACGACGCCAAGCCCGCTCAAGTAGCCGCCGACGCACTCGCCAAGATCGGCAAGGTGTCGATCCCCGCCGTGAGCGAGGGGCTCAAGCACGGCGATGCCGTGGTGCGCGCTCGTGCCGTCCAAACGTTGGGCAAGATCGGCGCCGACGCGGTTCCCATCCTCGTCGATGCGCTGGGCGACAAGAACGCCGATGTCCGGCTAGGCGCCGCGGGCGCGCTGGCGCCGCTGCGCATCAGCGACAAGATGGTCGTTCTCGCGCTGGCTCACGCGGCCACCGATTCGGACCTGCGCGTGCGTCAACAATGCCTGCAAGCGCTCCAGCTTTTGGGCGCCGGAGCGAAGCTGGCGGCCCCGAAACTCGTCGCCGCGCTCAAGGAACCCGACGGACAGACGCGCTTGCAAATTCTCTTCGCGCTGCAAAATCTGCCCGAAGCAGAGAAGGAAATCGTCCCTGCCGCCGCCGGGCTGCTGACCGACACGGACGCGCAGGTGCGCCAGGCCGCTGTCAACGTGCTCGGCTCTCAGGGCAGCGCCGCGTTGCCGCACCTCATCACGGCTCTCAAGGACGGCAATCAGAGCGTGCGCTTCATGGCCGTCAACGCGATCCAGCGGATTCCCGGCGACATCAAGGACGCTTTGCCCGCGCTTCTGCCTCTCTTGAAAGAGGGGGCGTCGTTTCAGAAGCGGAATGTTGTGTTCGTCTTGGGTCGTATCGGCGAACCCGCGTTGCCGAGCCTGCTGCCGCTTCTGAAGGACGGCGACAACTTCGTACGCACTTCCGCGGTCGATGCGGTGCGCGGCATTGGCCCCGAGGCGAAAAAGGCGGTGCCGACGTTGAGCGACATGGTCCTGCAAGATCCCTATCTTCTCGCGCGCCGCAACGCTGTCCTGGCGATCGCTGCGATCGAGCCGGACAAATTGACAGATGTCTTCGCGCGGGTCAAGAAACACAACGACGAGAAAGTCCGCTCCTCCGCGTATCAGGCTCTGCTTTTCAAGATCGGCAAGAAAGGCGCCGTGAGCACCGTATTGCCCGCCAAGCTTTCGCTGCCGCTGTTCAGCGAAGCTGCCAAGGACGGCTCAGCGAACATCCGTCTGCTCGGCGTGCAAGGTCTGGGCGGCCTGGGCGCCGACGCGAAAGATGCCGTGCCGATGTTGACGGGGTTGCTCAACGATCCCGATGTCCGCGTTCGCATGCAGGCCCAGTTCGCGCTGACTCAGATTAAGGGCAAACAATGAACCACGGGGGACAAGGGGAACACGGGGAGGAAATTCGCCACGTCTTTTCCCCCCGTGATCCCGTGTCCCCCGTGGTAGTTTTTCCTCGTCGCATTGGAGGAGACAGATGAGTCCGGTTCACTTCGGCAACGAGCGTTTTCGCTTCACGGTGGATGAACGCTGGCCGTGCTTTCCGTGCGGAGGTCCAGAGGGCGAAGCCGTTGCGGTCGCCTGTGATTCACGCGATCGCGTCTACGTCTTCTTGCGCGGGCCGCGTCCCGTGCAGGTCTTCGAGCGCGACGGCACGCCGGTCATGACCTGGGGCGAAGGAGTATTCCATCGGCCGCACGGGATCTTCATCGGACCGGACGACACCGTCTACTGCACCGACGATTTCGGTCACTGTGTCATGGCGTTCACGGCGAAAGGCGAACACCGCTTCACGCTCGGCACGCGCGGCACGCCCTCCGACACCGGCGCGACCAGCATCGATTATCGCACGATCAAGCACCCAGGCCCGCCGTGCAACTATCCGACAAACCTTGCCATCGGCCCGACCGGCGAGCTCTACGTCGCCGACGGCTACGGCAACGCGCGCATCCATCGCTTCGCGGCGGACGGCCGATTGCTCCAATCGTGGGGCGAGCCGGGCAGCGGAGCAGGGCAGTTTTACGTGCCGCACGGTCTCGCCGTCGATTCGGCAGGGATCGTTTACGTCGCCGATCGCGAGAATTGCCGACTGCAGCTTTTTTCGAGCGATGGCGTTTACCAGCGCGAATGGACCGATGTGGCGCGCCCGTGTCAGGTATTCATCGACAAGGCGGGCTGGATTTACGTCGCGGAGCTGGGCTTCCGCGCGGGACGCTGGCCGGGGACGGGCGCCCATCAACCGGGCCAGACGGGCGGCCGCGTCAGCATCTTCGATCGCGCAGGCGTCCTGCACGCGCGCTGGGGCGGCGGCGACAATCCATGTGCCGCGGGCGATTTCTTCGCGCCGCACGGCATCTGGACCGACGCGCGCGGCGATCTCTACGTCGCGGAGGTCACGCTGTCCGGTGGTGGCCGAGCATGCGTTGTGCCGGCGAGCTGCCATTCGTTTCAGAAGTTTGTGCGCGACACTCCGGTTGCCGTTGAGCGCTCGCAGTGAAGCGCCAAGTCGCTGGGCGCTTCACTGCGAGCGCTCAACGGCAACCGGCTGAAAGAGGATTTTTCATGAACATTCCCCATCAACGTCTGCGCGATTTCGTCACGGCCATCTTCCGCGCCGCCGGCTGCAAGGACGCCGAGGCCGAGCGCGTCGCGACGCACCTGGTCGAGGCGAACCTCGTCGGGCACGATTCGCATGGCGTCATCCGCGTCGCGTCCTACGTGCAATGGCTGAAGGCGGGCAAGGTGCTCGCCGACCGCGCCATCGAGGTTGTCTTCGAGAATGACGCCATCGCCGTCGTCGATGGGCAATTCGGCTTCGGGCAGACGATCGGCGAAGAGGCGATGAAAATCGGGATCGCGAAATGCGCCAAACACGGCGTCGCGGTCGTGGCCCTGCGGAATTCGGGACATCTGGGCCGCATCGGCGATTGGCCTCTCATGGCGGCGGCGGCGGGCAAACTGTCGCTGCACTTCGTCAACACCACCGGCGCGGGCATCTTGGTGGCGCCCTTCGGCGGCATCGAACGCCGGCTGTCCGCGAACCCGATCGCGGCGGGCATCCCCGTCACGGGCCGGCCGCCGATCTTGCTCGACATCTCCGCGTGCACGCTCGCCGAGGGGAAGATTCGCGTCGCCTTGAACAAGGGGGTGAGCGTTCCCGAAAATTGCATCATCGATTCAAAGGGGAAGCCGACGACCGACCCAAAGGTGTTCTACGCCAATCCGCCCGGCGCGATTCTTCCCATCGCCGCTCACAAGGGCTACGGCCTGGCGTTCCTGTGCGAGGTGCTCGCCGGCGCGTTGACCGGCGGCGGGTGCAGCAATGTGAAGAACGCCGACCGCGTCATCAACGGCATGCTGTCGATCTTCGTCGATCCGAATTTCTTTCAAACGGATGCAGTGTTCACGGCCGAGCTGGAGCGATTTATCGCCTGGGTGAAAAGTTCAGAGAAAGTCGAAGTCGGCGGCGAGATCTTGTTGCCCGGGGAGATCGAAGAGCGGACGAAGATGAAGCGATTGCGCGACGGAATTGAAATCGACGCGACGACCTGGTCGCAGCTCGCGGCAACGGCTCAGTCAGTGGGAATCAGCGAAATAATATGAGCCGAAGCGTCAGCGACCGGAGAACATCGAGTCCCCCCCTCCGGTCGCTGACGCAATCGGCTCATGAAACCCACACAAGCCCGCAGCGCAAGTCAAATCCCTTGCTTGCGTTGCGGGCTTGTGGTGTCAGCTGAGCAGTTCGCGAATCGGCGTGAAGCCGCGATCGACGACGCGCACCGGCCGGGCGCCGGCCATGTTTTCGTGGTTCGGGTCGATGCCCAGAATCGTGCAGATCGTCGCCATGAAGTCGAGCGCCGTTATCGGACGATCGACGACGGTCGAGCCGGTCGGGTCGGTGCGGCCGACGATTTGTCCGCCGCGCACGCCGCCGCCGAAGACGACGGACGTCCACGCCCGGCCATAGTGATCGCGGCCGCCGCTGGCGTTGAGCCTGGGCGTGCGGCCGAACTCACCCATCCAGATGACCAGCGTGTCTTGCAGCATGCCGCGCGAATCGAGATCGCTCAGGAGCGCGGACATGCCGCGGTCGAGCTGCGGCAGCGCGAGCGAGCGCACTTCCTCGACGCGCTGCGGCGTGTGCACGTCCCAGCCGCCGGGCGTCGGCGCGTGATAGACTTCAACGAACGGCACGCCCGCTTCGATAAGCCGGCGCGCCAGCAAGCAACCCTGCCCGAATGCGCAGTGCCCGTAACCGGAGCGAACGCTCGCCGGTTCGCGCGTCAAATCGAAGGCCTTGGCTTTTTCGGAACGCATCAACTGAACCGCACGTTGATAGACGGTGCGCTGTCCCGCGGCGGAAGCGTTGGGATTGGTGCGCTGGAAGCCCTGGGCCATCTGGGCGAGGACGCCAAGCCGGTCGTCGAGATCATCGGCGACCGAGGCGAGGTTTTCGATGCCGCGGCTCTGATCGGCGACGATGAGCGGTTGATGGCGCGGGCCGAGGAAGCCGGGGCTGGAGACGTAGGCGAAGTTGGCCGGGTTCAGGTGCATGCCGGTGACGACGAAGTTGGGCATGCCGTCATCGCTCAACCCACGCTGGTTGGAAACGAGTGAACCCATGCCGGGATAGCGCAAGCCGCCCTGACCGAGCCGATAACCCGTGTGCATATAGACGCGGCCGCGGCCGTGATCGGCCTCGCCCGTCGCCATGCCGCGCAGGACCGCGGCGTGGTGCATCAACGGCGCGACGCGCGGCAGCATCTCGGTGATTTGCAGGCCGGGGACCGATGTTTGCATCGGCCGATAGATGCCGCGAATGGCATCGACCTGATCGGGCTTCATGTCGAAGGTGTCGTGATGCGATGGCGCTCCGTCCATCCACAGGAGGATACACTTCTTGGGCCGAGCGCCGGTTGCTTGAGCGTGGGCGGCGAGCGGCTGCATCCAGCCGGACAGCGACAGGCCGAGGCCTCCTGCGGCGGCAAGCTTGAGGGCGTCACGGCGGGTCAGCATGTTTTCGAGGGACATCGGATTTCTCCAACGTGGCATACGATTCCAATCGTGTGATTCGAGAACCACACGATTGGAATCGTATGCCACGAAAACGGCTATCGGATCAGTACGAACTCTTCTGTATTCACCAAAATCCACAGGACGCCCGCGTAGCCCTGGCGGCGGTCGCTGCGGCGGGCGAGGTAATCGGTCATCAGCTTGGTTTCGTCGCTGGTTGGACGGCGCGACAACGTGGCGAGAAACAGACCTTCGATCACGTTGGCCGGTTCCTTGTTCGCTTTCATCAGAGCGTCCACGCTGGGGCCGCCGTAGTTGAAGGCAGGGTCGTTCATCAGCGTCAGCGCTTGCGGGATGCCGTGGGTGTAATCGGTCGGCTCGGCGTCGGCGTCGCTGGTCGAGAACGCTTTGATGAAGCGATCGCGCGCCGCCGTGGTGACGACCGGCCGGCCGGTCGCTGCCCCCGCCGTCGAGGCGCTCGTGGAAAGCTTGATTTGCGTCACGCCGAACGCCTGGACCAGGGCGTCGTACAGCACTTCCGGGTTCATCACTTGCACGTTTTGATGGCTGTTGAGGACGGGGTCGTCTTTGTTGCCTTCGAGCGGCCGGCTGGTGCGTTGATACGCTTGCGTCGCCAGGATGCAACGGACCAGGTGCTTGACGTCGTAGTTCGACGCCTTGAATTCGTCGGTCAGGAGTTGCAAAACTTCGGGATGAATCGGCGTGTTGTCGTCGTGCATGTCGTCGACCGGATGGACGATGCCGCGACCCAGGAAGTGCGACCACATGCGATTGACGAAGGCCTTCGCGAAGAACTTGTTGCCAGGCGCCGTCATCCAGTCGGCGAGGTTGCCGCGCACTGCGCCGTCGCTCGGCAGCTTGGGTTCGTCGCCTTCGAGGAGCTTGGCCGAGATCACCTTGCCGGCGTTCTTGCCGGCGGTGGTCGGGATGACGATGTAGGCGCCGGGCTTGACGGGATCTTTTTTCCCTTTCGCCGTGGTCGCAACGGCCTCGGCAATGCCCAAGGTCACGTCCTTGCCCTTGGCCTGTATAGGCTTGGTGAACTTGACTCGGCTGTAGAACGCGGCCATGCCCCAAAAGTCGTTTTGCTTCCAGGTCGTGAATGGGTGATTATGGCACTCCGCGCATTGCAGCTGCACGCCGAGGAAGAGCCGAGCCGTTGAACCCGCGAGTTTGTTCGGCTGCGGTTGATTGTTGTCGACGTTCGACATCACGAAACCGATTTTCGGGCCGCTTCCCTCGTGCGTGACAAGATCGGAGACGATGCGGCTCCACGGTGAATTCTTGTTGAACTCCTCCGTTAGCCATTTGCCGAGTTCCTTGCGATACTTCGGTTCCTCGGCCGTGATGAGCTGCGACCAGTAGCTGGCGAGATGATCGCCAAACTTGGGGCTGGCGAGAAGCTCCTCGGCGACTTTCTGGCGTTTGTCGGCTTCTTTGGATTCGAGAAAACTCAGGACACGATCCGGCGTCGGCAGGCGGCCCGTCGCAAGCAGGAAGGTTCGCCGCAGGTATTCGGCGTCATCAGCGTTCGGCGAGGCGGGCGTTTTCTCCTTGGCGAGCTTCTTCTGGATGTGCGCGTCAATTTCGGCGGCGACCGCTTGAGGCGTGCTCGGTTTGGCCGATTGCGCGGGCAACGGGGCCGCGATAACGAGTATGGCGAGAGAGACGGCGAGCATCAAGCGGATGCGAAGAGACGGCATGAGGGAGAAACTCCGATTTCACAGCAGGACGCGGGCGCGGACAATCGACGGGAGAGAAGCCATGGTGCTATTTATTAAACACGCATGAGATCGGAAAGTAGCGGTGATTTGTGATTCAAAATGGGGTATCGGGATAGCATCCGTGATTGAGGGTCAAGCAGATTCGGGATGGTATCGTCGCAGACCGAGAACGAGATCGAAGTGAGGATCGATCGAATAGAGCAATAAATCCAACCGTAGCGCGGTTGACGCCAGACACAAGTCGCTCAGCGGCAGCGGATGTCCATCCGAGGCCAATTTTCGCCCAAGGTTGGCGGCGGCGCGCCAATCATCCCAGGCAAGCTGCAAATATTGCGCACCTTCCAAGGCGGACGCAACCCAGTCGCTCTCTTCTTGCTTCTTGAAGCCAAGGAGGATCTCGGCGAGGATCGGCCCGACGATGGCTGCTTGATCCTCGTCCAGCAATTTCTCCACGGCAGCCTTGTGAGGCGAGGCTTTTCGAGAGAAAAACGAGACCCAGACGCATGTGTCAACGAGCACCAGACTTGCCATTTTGGGCGTCCAACTCTGATTTTTCGAGCGCGCGCCAATTGTCATCCATTTCAATTTGGGTCGACAGTTCTTTCAAACGCATTCGCTTGGCGTAGCGGATATACTCATTCAAAGCTGACCGAAGCGCAACGGATGCATCACTTTCCTTCGTCAACTCTTTCAATTCGGACAGCTCTTTGTCCGACAAGTCCAAAACGGTAGTCATCGCTTTTTTCCTTCCCTCGGCATGACGTTTCGCTCTCAAGAGTTCCACGGATACGACGCGTCGGCGGCTCAAGTCTTTTTCTTGATCGGCTCCTTTGGCGCCTCTTTCTTCGTCTTGAGCGCCTCCAGTAGTGGCCGTACGACTTCGCTGGGGATGGCGTAGGTTTCGGTGCGGCCGGCGCGCGAGATATTGATGCCGAGCACCTTGCCGTCGAGGTTGACCAGGGGGCCGCCGCAGTCGCTTGGCTTGATGACGGAGTCGTGTTGCAGGATGACGGGGAAACCGGCGCGGCGATCGCTGAGCTTGGAGCCCATGCTGTTTTGCATGTCGGCGCGCGACTTGCCGCCCTTGTTGCCGGGGCGGGTGCCGAGGGTGACTTTGAAGTCCTGTTCCTTCTCGTCGCGGTTGATCGTGAGCTTGATCTCATCGCCCGGCTTGTTCTTGGACAGGATGGCCAGGAATTCTTCGGGGCCGGCGACGGCTTCTTTATTGACGGCGAGGATCTGATCATCCGCCTTGAGGCCGGCCTTCTGGGCGGGGGTGTCCTTGAAGACTTCCTGGATCTTGACGCCGGCGAAGTCAAGGTCGAGAGCGAGGCCGAGGTAGCCGCTGGCGCCGCCGCCGGAGGGGGGCGTGAACTTGGCGCCCTTGATTTCGCGCGCCGGCACGCTGACGACCCCGATCGCGACCGCATCTTCACCCGCACCCGTGGAGGCGACCCAGTGCCCGGCCTTGGAGATGGTGCTGTCGGTCCATTCGATCGGCGTCAGGTCGGCGGCGTCCACCTTCACCATGGCGAGGTCGTTGGGCACGTCCCAGCCGAACAACTCGGCATCGAGGGATTTGCCGTCGATGAACTTGACGGTGAGCTTATTGCCCTTGAGTTCGCTGTATTTCGTGAGGATCCAGCCGTCCTTGGAGATGACGACACCGAGGGCGGCTTCCTTATCGCCGGCGAGGACACGCACGGTGCTCTTGGCGGATTTGGCGACGACCGGGCGGAACAGTTGGATGATCTGCGGGCTGCGCGTCGGTTGCGAACGAGCCTGCTCGACGTACAGCGCGAGAACGAAGAGAACGACGAATAATGGGAGGAGGCGTTTCATGGTGGTGAGTCCTGAACAGCCGCATTTTGTTTAGCGCTCGCGGAGAAGCGCCGGAATTCATGGCGCTGCACCGCGAGCGCTAAACGGAAAACGGCTGGAAGTTTAGCGTTTGCCGATTTCCAGTTTGATGGAGAGCTTTTCGTCGCCGCGCAGGACTTCGATGAGGACCTGATCGCCGGCCTTGCGCGCCTGCACGAACTTGCTCAATTCGGGGGCGGCAGTGATTTCCTTGCCGTCGAACTTGCGGATCACGTCGTTCGGTTTCAAGCCGGCCTTGTCGGCGGGGGAGCCGGGGGTGACGGCCAGGATAACGCAGCCATCGACGTTCGGCGTCGTCTGCACGCCGAGGTAGGGGCCGCCGGTCTTGACTGCGGGGGTGCCGAGCTTGCCGCCGAAGACATCGCCCTTGGCGATTTTCTCCCACGAATCCCGGAACGGATTGACCGGCACGTGCATGTTCGCGAGCATGGTTTGGCCGATGCGGCTATTGATGCCGATGACACGGCCGTGCATATCGAAGAGAGGACCGCCCGAGTCGCCGCCGACGAGGGCGCAGTCGGTCGTCAACGTCGTGGCGCCGGTGTTGAGCATGCGGCCCAGACGGACAACAGGAGCGCGGCCTTGTCGATAACCGCCGGGGTGGGCGATGACCATGCACCAGTGGCCGGCTTTGACTTCGGAGGAATCACCCATGTCGGCGACCGGGTAGTCACCGGGCGTGGTGATCTTGATGAGGCCGCTGTCGATGCCGTGGTTGCCGCCGAGCGTTTTGCCTTTAGCGGTTTTACCGGTGTGGAAGATGACGGTGACATCGCGATTCGGGGCGCCGGAGACGTGCCCGGCGGTCAGGACGAAGCCGTCCTTGGTGACGATGACGCCGGACCCCGACGATGCGCCGATGCGCACGGAGACCACGCTGGGGGTGACTTTTTCGACGAGCTTGTCAACGTGGTCCTGGATCGACTTGAGGTCTTCGACATTCTCGGGGGTTTTCTTATAAAAGGACGCCGGCAGCTTGTCCACGAGCGGCTTGAGTTCCGGCGCCTTGAACTCCGGCTGCTTGACATCCTGCGCGACGGCGCTACTCACGAGCAGGATAAACGACGCGACGCTCACCGAAGTGATGAAGAGGAAGATCACACGAGGTAAACGCGTCATGAGAAGCACCTCAAGATGCAACATTCTGGGTGGTTTGTGCAGGCAGGCCAATTGTTATCATCGTCGGTCGAAGGGAGCTTCGTCAACAGGAATTTTAGCCGGAGCGCGTTTTTTCCGCAGCTTGCGACGCCAAGCGTTTGATTGGGGAAGCAAATGATTGGAATCGTAGGCCAAGAACAAACAGCGGCTATTTCTCGATCTGGACGACGCGCAGTTCACCGTTGGCATGGCGGGCGCGCAGCACTTTCTTGTCAAATTTGCCGACGCTGGTCTTCGGCACTTCCTCGATTATCGTCCAGCGCTCCGGCAGCCACCACTTGGCGACGCGGGCGGCCAAGAATACGCGCAGGTCGTCAAGCGTCGCTGTCGTTCCCTCTTTCATGACGACGCACGCCAGCGGTCTTTCGTCCCAGCGTTCGTCGGGCACGGCGATAACCGCGGCTTCGATGACGTCGGCGTGGGCCATGAGGTGGTTTTCGAGCTCGACGGACGAGACCCATTCGCCGCC
>SYHD01000127.1 GCA_005799265.1 Planctomycetia bacterium
GCTGCTCTGCGAACGACGGCTAAACGACAAGATTTCCTCGTATCCCAACGCCGCCCCCGGAAAGCTCGCCGCGTCGCCGATCACGATGAAGTGCCGCACCGTCGTCAGCTTCGACAGGATCGGCGTCAAGAGCGGGATCAGCCCCTGATCGACGATGATGACGCGATCCTCCGCATGATTGACGATGTACGCGATCTGTTCGGGAAAGAGACGAATGTTGAGCGTGTGCAGCACCGCTCCCATACACGGGACGGCGAAATACGCTTCGAGGTGCTCCTGGCAGTTCCAGCAAAAAGTGCCGACGCGCTCGCCGGGCTGAACGCCGAGGCGAGTGAGCGCCGCGGCGAGGCGGCGCGCCCGCACGGCGAGATCGGCGAAGCGGATGCGTTTTGTCGCAGTCCCGTCGAAGGTGACGACCTCGCTGTCGGCATGGACGGTTGCGCCGTGCTCGAAGATGGTTTGCACCGTCAAGGGAAAGTCTTGCATCGTGCTTTGCATGGCGCGGCACCGAAAGAGTCGGATTACTTGCTCGTCACCTTCACGAGGAATTTCAGCACGTTGTCGTGCATGCGCAAGCGAACGGACAGGACGTCGCCGCCTTCGATGGCCAGCCGGACGCGCCCGGATTGGCCTTTTGGGAAGAGCGTGCCGGCCAGCATTTCATGCTCCGGCGTTTTGGCCAACAGTTTGGCCATGCGGGCGATGTCGAAATCGAACAGGAACGGCACGCTCGTCGCCACGTCCTTCGTGGCGAGCGCCGTCTTCAACGCTGGCAGCGCGTTTTCACCCAACGCCAGGAACAGGGCATCGGCGCGAAACGCCAGGTAGAGATAACGGTCGCCGACGATTTCGTCCAGCAATTTGTCGTAAGCAGGATTCTTCGGCAGTTCGAACCTGTGGATCTTGTCCGCTTTGTCGAAATCGACCTGAATTTTGCCCTGCTCCTTGGGAAGCTCCTTGAGCCCTTCGCGCGCCTTCTCTAGCAGATCACGAACGATCGTGCCAAGTTCGTCGCCTTTCGTCAGCTTGAGCGCGCCGACGAAGGCGTGCCGATCGTCCTTGGGCCCAACGGCGAGAGCGACCGCGGCGATCTGAAACTCGCCGGCCTGCGCGGTCGGCAGCAGCGCCTTGAACAGCGCCTCGGCTTGCTTCTTTTTTTCGTCGTTCTGAATCCCCTCCAGGCTCTTCCGCACGACCTCGTCGATGACTTTGCCGAACGACTTGTTGAGTTCCTCCGGGAGGGCGAAATGCACGTTGCCATGAAAGGCGACGTTTTTCGCGGCGAGTACCGCCAGCGGGCTCTTGAGTGCGCCGATGTTCTTGATCGCCTTGGCCAGGTCGCTGTTGGGCTTGCCGGCGACGGCGAGGTTGACGCTGATTTCCTGAGCGCGGACGTCCAGATCGAAACGCAGCTCGGCCGCCTCGTGGATCAGGCTGGCGCCGAGCTTGTTGACGTCGCCCAGCAAGGCGACGCGGAACGCCTCCTGGGCTTTGCTCTCGTTGGGCGGGCCGTCTTTCTGGGCGGCGAGAATCGCGGCGTCCAAATATTTCAGCGCGTCCTCCTTGGCGCCGACGGGAATCCGGTCGATGCGGGCGACCACCGAGATCGTCGCATCGCCCGGGCCGCCGACCGCGAGCGTCTTGGCGGGGTCGACGAGGTTCTTGTCCTGCAAACTCTCGGTGTTGACGGCGGCGATGAAGACGTATCCGTGCGCGAAGCGGAAATAGACGTTGATGTCGTTCGTCGTCTTGTGCGTGTAGATACCCGTCTTGTCCTTGGTGACGGCCATGTCGAGATTGGCAATCAAGGTGAGGAACGCCTTTTCGTCGGCGATGGGGATGAGCAGGGCGCTGGTGAACTCGTCCTTGGTCTTGCCGAAGCGGACGTAGGCGCCGAACGGGCGCGTCAGATCGATGCCCGCGAGTCCCTTCTTACCGATCTTGCCCTTGATGACACCTTCAATCGCCAACGCTGCTTCGTCCTGGCCGACGAGCTTCACGACGAGGTCTAGGTTCTGGAAGAGCGCGCCGAGCGACTTGACGCGCACGACGACGGCGGGGGTGTCGGCATTCGGTGCTCCGGCGCGCGCCGCCGTGGCAACAACCAAAACGAGCGCGAAGGCGAGAACGAAGCATTTTCGACCCATGAGAGGACTCCGTGGCAACGGCCGTGAAGGCCTGCTGGTCGGCACGCGGGCGCTGTTGAGTTTAGTCGATTCGCGGCGGAATTGCAAAAGAGACTGCTCGACTTTGCCGGTTGTGCCGAAAAATTCAAGCTTGCGGATGGTAACGCCGATGTTACCGACAGCGTAGACTGTCTGCCGCCGGCGGCTTAGCATTCGTCAAGGGTCATGCGAACGCAAAACGACGAAGGTGGGCAAAGGAAAGTCACCCTGGAAGGTCCGACCGACCAAGGCGGCTGCGTGGGAGAGGCGACCATGGGTAGCTGGTGGAAGATACTCGTCGTTCTGACGGGGGGAATCATCTGCATGGGCGGATTCCTCGCTTCCACGCATGCGCAGGGACCGCTCGCCAATCTATTCCAAAAAGGGCCCGACAAGAAAGGGCCGCCTCAGGAAGACTTCACGCTGCCCGACCGCGGCGAACCGAACGCCTTCACGACGCTGATGGATGTCCGGCCGCGCCACTCCGGCCCGATCACTCCTCCCGGGCTGCGTTTCTGGAGTTCTCTGCGTCCTGGCATTTTTGCGCCGACCATCACGCCGGCGGTGCCCGCCGAGTTTCCCAATGCGGCTTCGCCGTCCACCGATCCGATCTCGCCGTGGACCGAGCGTTCCGAGGGGATGCCGAACGCCTGGAATGAACTGGCCGATCCGCGGCCACGTCCGTTGATGGGTACTTTTCACGGAGCCAGGCGCCTGGTGACGGAGATGCTGGAGCCCGAGCCGCAAGTGGTGCCGCCGTATGTCTTGAGCTTTCGCGGCGAATTCCTGCGATGGCGGCCGTCGGCTGGGACGAGCAACGCCGTCTTGCTTACCACCAACGCCAATCCGAACCTTGCCAGCTTCGGCCAGCTCGGCGATCCGAACACGGCAATCCTCGTGAACCAGGGCGCCAGCATCTTTAATTATGGCAACATGCCAGGCTATCGGCTCACGGCGAACTTGGCGAGCGGCTTCCTCCCGCCGATCGAGGCCTCGGGCTTCTGGTTCAACCGGACCAGCACTCCCTTCTCCGGCGGTTCGCTCGCAAACCCGACGCAAACGCTGTCGATTCCCTATCAGGACATTCAGCCGGCCGCCATCATCCCCGGCACCAACGTCGGCACCGAGACCGCCCTGGTTGTTGCCTTGCCCGTCGGCAGCGGCGTCGGCGCCCTGGGAGGCACGGTCAACATTTCGTCAACGATGGATTTCTGGGGCGTCGAAGCGTTCGCCATGCTGCCCCTGGGCTGCTCCGATGTCCTTAAGGTCGATGCCTTGCTCGGCTACCGCCATCTGACGATGAATGAATCACTCACGGTCAGCACCGCCTCCGGCGGCCCGGTCGGCAGCGTCATCTTTCAGAATTTCGCGTTGCCGCAAGGGCTATTCCAGGTCTCCTCCGTCGACAGCTTCAGCACCACGAACACCTTCGACGGCGGCTTGATCGGCCTGCGCGGCGTTCTGACGAACGCCCGCTGGTCGCTCTATGCCGACGCCAAGGTCGGGCTCGGCGTTTCCAACCACACACTCGCGATCGGCGGCAGCTCGACGCTGACCTATCTGCTCGATCCCAGCCAGTCGACCACGGTCAACGGCGGCGTGCTTGCCCTGGGGACGAATTCCGGCAGTCTCAATCTCCGAATCCCCGCGCTCACATCGGAGTTCAACGCCGCCCTGAGTTTCCAGGTAACCGCCAATTTGCGGGCGTACGTTGGTTACAACCTCCTGTACTGGAGCACGGTAGGCCGGCCCGGGGATTTCATCAGTCATCAAATCGACGGGCGCCAGATTCCCACGAGCGCCAATTTCACGCCCAACATCACCTACGCCGGCCCCACGCTCCCTACCAATTTGACGCACCGCGATTTCATCACGCAAGGCATCTTCTTCGGCATCGAACTCGGATTTTGATTTGACAAAAATGAGCCGCGCACGAAGTAAGGCGAGCGGCAGAATTCAATGTTACCCGTTCACGACGCGGAGCGTCGTGCCACAATGTGGTGCGACGCTCCGCGTCGCATCGGCTACGGGTAGCTTTTCAACTGCCCGTCGCCTACTTTGGGCGCAGCTCAATTGTGTTATTAATCCTCAAATAAGCGAAGTCGTCTTGTCATTGCAACTCTTTTTTGCCTGCGTGCGCGGGCGCACCGTCTCGGACCCGCAGCGCAGGTGACAGTGGATCAATCTCGGCGTCGGCAATCGTTGTTCTCTCTTTCTGCTCATTCGCTCAAAAGGCCGTGGCTGATCGGAGCGTCCAGACTCC
>SYHD01000128.1 GCA_005799265.1 Planctomycetia bacterium
ACGGCTGCATCTGCTGCACCGTCCGCGGCGATCTCATCCGAATCCTCGGCAAACTCCTCAAACGCAAGGACAAGTTCGACTACGTCCTGATCGAGACGACCGGCCTGGCCGACCCCGCCCCGGTCGCGCAGACGTTTTTCTCCGATGAGGAAATGAAAACGAAGTTCCAGCTCGACGCCATCGTCACTGTCGTCGATGTCAAGCACATCGTGCAACACCTCGACGAGCTGCGCGAGCCGGAAGAGCAAGTCGCGTTCGCCGACGTCATTCTTCTCAACAAGACCGACCTCGTCACGCCCGAAGAGATTGACACGCTCGAAAAACGGCTGCGCGCCATCAATCCGACCGCGCCGTTTCATCGCTGCCAAAACGCCCTGGTCGACATGAGCAAGATCCTCGGCGTCAACGGCTTCAACCTCGAGCGCGTCCTGGAGATCAACCCGAACTTCCTCGAAGCGGATGCGCATGAACACGAGCACGATCAGGATGTCTACTCCGTCGGCATCACGATCCCCGGCGATCTCGACGAAAAGAAGCTCAACGACTGGCTGCGCGAACTCCTGATGCAGGAAGGCCCTGACATTTTTCGCATGAAGGGCATCCTGAGCATCAAGGGCGACCCGCGCCGCTTCGTCTTCCAGGGCATCCACATGCTCTTCGACGGCCGGCCCGATCGCCCGTGGAGCAAGGGTGAAGAACGCGACAACAAGTTGATCTTCATTGGGAGAAAGCTGAATCGCGAGCGGTTGGAAGATGGGTTTCGCAAGTGCCTCGCTTGAGATTGAAGTCGTCGGTTTTCGCGCTCCCTCTCTGGACGCAATGTCGCCGGCGCGGGTAGAATGCAGTTGAATTGGGGCATTCGCTTAGAGGAGAAGTCATGGCCGAGCAAATCCAGTACAAGCATCTGCTGCCCAAGCGGGGTTCAACCTATCGCCAGCTCTACGTGGCGGGCCGGATCCGCGCGGAAGTGATCTATCGCGAAACCGTCGGCACGGAACCGCTTGCGCCCGCAGAAGTGGCACGCGAGTATAACATCTCCGTCGAGGCCGTTCATGAAGCTATCGATTACTGCATTCGCAACAAGGAGCTGCTCGACGCGGAACGTGCCGAGGAGACGGCGCGCGACAAGGCGGCAGGACGCGATCGCTGGCCGTACGCGCCGAAGGATTTCCAACCTGACGCATGAATCTCTACCTTGATGACAACATGAGCAAGGCGCTCTTGGTGGCGTTGCTCCGTAAGGCAGGCCATCACGTGACTATCCCTGCTGCCGTGGGCATCGCAGGGGTTTCGGATGCGCGCCACATGGTGTACGCCGTGGCCAATGCTTTGGTCGTCCTCACCAAGGATCGCAATGACTTTGAAGATCTCCATTTCGTCATTCAGGCAACGCGCGGTCAACATCCTGGAATTCTGGCCGTTCGTCTCGATAACGTCACCGTCAAAGACATGAAAGACCGCGACATCGTTCGCGCCATCGGCAACCTGGAGCGATCGGGAATTTCCGTGGCCACCGAATTCCTGGTGCTGAATCATTGGCGATGAGGAGAATTCCATGCCGCGCTTGAACCCATTCGCCTGGGGCCGCACGAAGTTGACGAAGCTGTGGGACGCATCGATCGACGGGCACGTCGTGTCGTTGGTGTGGTCCCGCTCGCTCGGGTTGATCGCGGCAGCCTCGGCGGATGGGCCGATCACGCTCATTGATGCGAACACCGGGCAGCCGCGTCTCAACCTGTCTGGCCACGGATTCGGCACGTCGTGCATTATCTGGATCGACTCGCCTGACGCTGGCGAACAACTCGCCTCCGCCGGACAGGATGGGAAGGTTCGTCTCTGGGATCCGACGACCGGCGCCCAGACGCGCGAGATGCCCGGCGGCGCCGCCTGGGTTGAGCGTATTGCGTGGGATCCCACGTCGAAGCTCCTCGCATCCACGGCTGGAAAGAAGCTGCGGCTCTGGAACCTCGCCGGCGAAATGGTGCGCGACTATCCCGATCATTCGAGTACCATCGCCGATATCCAGTGGCATCCGAAGGAACCAATCCTCGCCTCCGCAGGCTACGGCAAGTTGTGCTTGTGGAACCCCGCGCAGCAAACCTCAGTGCGCGAATACGCCTGGCCCGGCTCGATGCTTGCCGTCGCGTGGAGTCCGGACGCCAAGCACATCGCTGCCGGCGGGCAGGATTGCACCGTGCACTTTTGGGTCGTCGAAACCGGCGAAGACTTGCAGATGTCCGGCTACCCAACCAAGGTGCGCGAACTTTCGTGGGACGCGACCGGGCGCTGGCTTGCGACTGGCGGCGGCGAAGCCTGTTGCGTGTGGGATTTCGCCGGCGCCGGGCCCGCGGGAACGACCCCCGTCCAGCTCGAGGGGCACAACCAATACATCTCCTGCCTCGCGTTCCAGCACCAGGGGACGCTGCTGGCGTCGGGTGGTGAGGATGGCCTGGTCGCCTTGTGGCAGCCCAGCAAAGGGCCGGCGTCCCATGCCCTCGCCAAGCACGCCGCCCCGATCACACAACTCGCCTGGTCCGCCGAGGATCATCGGCTCGCCGTCGGCACGGCCCAGGGCGACGTGTTGCTGTACGCGACGTGAACCGTTGTCGCGGTCGTGCGAGCACGTCCTGGCACAAGCCCCACTAGCAAGCGAAGGCGGAGGACGCATGATCCGGGCCATCGTCTACGACGCCGTTGGAACATTGCTGCATGTCACGCCTTCCGTGGGCGCGATCTACGCGGACATCGGCCGACGTTTCGGCAGCCGGCGCAGCGCGGAGGATGTGCGAGCACGCTTTCATGCCGCCTTTGCCGAGCAGGATCGGCTCGATAAGGCCGCGGGTTGGCGCACCAGCGAAGAACGCGAACGCCAGCGCTGGCGCGACATCGTCCTCACCGTGCTCGACGACGCCAAGCCGACGACCGCCTGCTTCGAGGCGCTCTGGACGGCTTTCAGTAAACCCGACGTATGGCAGCTTGATCCCGACGCTAACGACGTGATTCGCGCGTTCCACAAACGCGGTCTGCAACAGGCGCTGGCGTCCAACTTCGATCAGCGTTTGCGCGGCATTATCGCCATGGACGTGCTCGATCCGATCATCATCAGTTCGGAGATCGGCTGGCGCAAACCCGCGCCGGAGTTCTTCGCGCATGTGATCGACGCGCTGAAGCTGCCGGCACGCGAGATTCTCTTCGTCGGCGACGATCGCGTCAACGACTTCGCCGCCGCCGCCCGCGCGGGCATGCACAGTGTGCTGTTTGATGCGGAAGAACGGCATCTTGATGCGGGCATGCAACGGGTTGAAAGGCTGGAGCAACTGTTGACGTTTCCCGTTTAGCGTTCGCAGTGAAGAGTCAAGCCGCCGTCACGATCTTGCGAGAGCGAAACGGAGACGGCAAAAATGACAAACACGCCAGCGCACGCTATAATAACCCGGAAATCTCCGCCCATGGAGCTTTCACCATGTTCGAGCGCATGTCCCTGGAAAATCGTATCGCTTACCAAGGCATCACCTTCGACGACGTTTTGCTGGAGCCCGGCTTCAGCGAGGTACTGCCGCGCGAAGTGGATGTGCGCACCATGCTCACGCGCCGCATTCGCCTCAATATCCCCATTGTCTCCTCGCCGATGGACACCGTCACCGAGAGCGAGCTGGCGATCGCGTTGGCGCAAGAGGGGGGCATTGGCATCATCCACAAAAACATGGCAATCCACATGCAAGCCCGCGAGGTGGATAAAGTGAAGCGCAGCGAGAATGGCATCATCACCGATCCGATCACCCTCATGCCCAATGAGACCGTCGAGACCGCACGCAAAATTATGGAGGATCAGCACATCTCCGGTATTCCGATCACCGTTGACGGCCATCTCAAGGGCATCATCACCAAGCGCGACCTGCGTTTCATCACGGATAACCATCAGCGCCTGGCCGAGGTGATGACCAAGGACAAGCTGGTGACAGCCTCGGAAAATACGCCGCTTGAATCGGCTGAGCGGATTTTGACGGAAAATAAAGTCGAGAAACTCCTGTTGGTGGACGAAAAATATAGACTGAGGGGCCTGATCACGATTCGCGACATCGACAAAATGAAGACGTTCCCGTCCGCCTGCAAGGATCCACGCGGGCGATTGCGTGTCGGGGCGGCCGTCGGTGTCAATGACTTCGAGCGTGCCGAAGCGCTCATCAAGGCCGACGTGGACGTGCTGGTCGTCGATTCCGCGCACGGGCATTCGACCAACGTCATCGAAACGGTCAGGTATCTCAAGAAGCGTTACGACATCGATGTGATCGCGGGAAACGTCGCCACCGTCGCCGGAGCCAAAGCGCTGCTCGACGCGGGAGCGGACGGCATCAAGGTGGGCATCGGGCCGGGGTCGATCTGCACGACGCGCGTGATCTCCGGCGTCGGTGTGCCGCAGATCACGGCCATCGCCAATGCCTGCCAGGGGCTACGCGACACGGGCGTGCCGATCATCGCCGACGGCGGTATCCGTTACTCGGGCGATCTGGTCAAGGCCCTGGCCGCCGGCGCTTTCACGGTGATGATCGGCAGCTTGCTCGCGGGTTTGGCCGAAAGCCCAGGGCAACTCATCATCTACAAAGGTCGCAGCTTCAAGACCTACCGCGGCATGGGTTCGATCGGCGCCATGGTGTCCGGCTCCAGCGAACGCTATCGCCAGGGTTCGGGCGCTCCGACCGCCAAGTTGGTTCCCGAAGGCGTCGAAGGGCGTGTGCCGTACAAGGGCAACCTGGCCCCGTTCATCTATCAACTGGTCGGCGGGTTGCGCGCCGGCATGGGTTATTGCGGAACACGGAATGTTGAAGAATTGCGCACGAAGACGCAGTTCATCCTGGTGAGCGCGGCTTCGGTGCAGGAGAGCCATCCCCATGATATTCTCATTACGCAGGAAGCTCCCAACTATTCGTCGCGCGGCGCGCCTCAGGGCGGCGACGATAACTAGCGCGCTGACCGTGCTGGCGGTTTTCACTGGCGCGCACGGGCAAGAATACATCACGCCGAGGTTCGTGCCCACGCCCAAGTCCCAGCCGACGGGAGTAGTCCCCGCGCAATACCAGCAACTCCTCATGAGCACACACAATCCGATTGTGCCGATCGCCGCCCAGATCCAGCCACGCTCGCCGGAGGATCGCATAGACTCCTACCTGCACACCGAACTGCCGGGACCGCAACAGCTATTCCTGCGTGAGTCCGAGGGGCAGTTCTTCGATCGCATCGCCCAGGACATGAAGAAGCAAGCCGGCGCCGCGCGCGCCATCTTCCCCGAGGCGCCGATCATCAGCAAAGAGCGTTACAAACCACGGCGTTTCGAAAACATGCCAGGCGTCACCGTCGAGCCCTCATATGTGTGTCATAGCCGGTTGCTTTTCGAGCAGCCTAACTTCGAGCGGGCGGGATACCACTTCGGCATCTTGCAGCCGGCGCTCGTGCTGGGCGTCTTCTGGTATGATGTGGCAATGATGCCCTACCACGTCTTTTCGGACCTGCACGACCGCGGCGAGAGTAACGCCGGCAAATGCCTGCCGGGCGACCCCGCGCCAATGCTTTGGCCGCGCGAACGCTTCAGCGTAACTGGTCTGCTCGGGCAATCGGCCTCCATTCTGGGTATGGTGTATTTGTTCCCGTAGGCGATGGTCGGCTGGAGGTCGTGGGCCTGATCCCAACCGACGAGGGGATCCGTTCGTTAGGACAATCGTCAGGAGTTACCATTCCAACCCGAAGCGATAGCGAGGGCCGCAGCATCCCTCGCTATCGCTTCGGGTGTGCGCCGTGCAAGTGTTGGTGATCCAGTGGGTGCGAAACCCACGCCGGTATCTTATTGTTCCGACCGGAAGCAGTCGAAGTCGCTGGCAAGGCAACGAACCGGCGAGAGCCTTCGATGTCAAAGGGCTGC
>SYHD01000129.1 GCA_005799265.1 Planctomycetia bacterium
AAGAACATGATCGGCGCCTTCCACCAACCCGTCGGCGTCTACATCGACGTCGCCACGCTGAACACGTTGCCCGAGCGCGAATTCCGCAGCGGGTTGGCCGAGGTCGTCAAGTACGGCGTGATTCTCGATGCCGATTTCTTCCGTTATCTCGAACAAACAATCGAACCGATTCTCAAGCGCGATCCGGAAGCGATTCAGCGCATCGTCGTGCGCTCGTGCGAATTGAAGGCCAAGATCGTCGAACAGGACGAGCGCGAGGAGACCGACATCCGCGCCAAGCTCAACTATGGCCACACCTTCGCGCACGCCTTCGAGACCGCGGGCGGCTACGCAACCTGGCTGCACGGCGAGGCGGTTGCCGCGGGCATGGCATGCGCGAGCCGATTGGCCGAGCGGCGCGGCTTGATCGGGCCCGATGCCACCGAGCGCCAGATTCGGCTTTTGCAAGCGTTCTCGTTGCCGATTGCGCCGAAAGCGTGGCCGATTGACGACTTACTCGCCACCATGCGCAAGGACAAGAAGGCTATCGGCGGGCAGTTGCGCTTCATCCTGCCGACGCGGCTCGGCGAAGTCGCGTTATTTGACGATGTGCCGGAGGACGATGTGCGAGCGGTGTTGGCATCGGTTTAGCCAAGGGTCGCAGACCCACGCGGTTCTACGAGCCGCGGCTAAACTTGGGGAAAACCGTGAACCTCTCCGACCACGAACGCGATCTGATCGCCTTGCACCTCGTCACCGGCGTCGGGCCGCGCTTGACGGCCGCGCTGTTGGATCACTTCGGCTCGGCGACGGCGGCTCTGCGGGCATCCGTCGCGGAATTGACGGAAATTCCCTATTTGAACGCGAAAGTTGCCGAGGCGTTGACGCGCGCCCTCGCCAATCCCGACGTCGCGGCGGAGTGTGCGTTGATCGACCAGCATGGCGTGCACCTTCGTGTGCTGGGTCGGCCCGAGTATCCGGCGAATCTGGCCACTATCGAAGACGCGCCGCATCTGCTCTTCGTCAAGGGCACGCTCAACGCGGACGACGACAAGCAGATCGCGATCGTCGGCTCGCGCTCCTGCACGACTTACGGCCGGCGCATCGCCGAACGCATCGCGGGCGATCTGGCCCGCATGGGCTGGACGGTCGTGAGTGGTCTGGCGCGCGGCATCGATGGCAGCGCTCACCGCGGCGCCTTGAACGCCAGGGGAAAGACGCTCGCCGTGCTGGCCGGCGGGTTATCGAAGATTTATCCGCCCGAACACAAAGACCTGGCCGAGGAGGTGGCCGCGTCGGGCGCGCTCATCACCGAATCGTGCATGCGGATGGAGCCGATGGCGACGCTGTTTCCGGCACGCAATCGTATCATCAGCGGCCTGGCGCGGGCGGTCGTCGTCATCGAGGCGGCGGAGCGATCGGGCGCCTTGATCACCGCCCGGCTCGCGGCGGAGCAGGGGCGCGAGGTATTCGCCGTCCCTGGGCCGGTCGATCAGGCCGCCAGCGCCGGGACGCTGCAACTTCTCCGCAAGGGGGCGAAACTGGTGCGCAACGCGGACGACATTCTCGAAGACCTGGAGGCACTGCCCAGGCTCGTCGAATCCGTGTCGGCGCCAGCACCGATGCCGACGAATCTCGACGAGATCGACCAGAAAATCTGGGATGCGCTGGCCGAGCGCCGCATGGTCGATGAGCTTACTGCGCAGCTTGCCTTGCCGATCCCGGAGCTGACGCGAAGGCTCATGACGCTCGAATTACGCAAGGCCGTGCGGCGTCTGCCGGGCAACTGGTACGAACGATATTGAATGACGTAGCGGCAAGATCAGTATCTTGCCGCCTCGACATTTGCCATTTGTTACTTGCATCTCCGTAAGGTCCAACTACAATCGCGATGGTCTATTGCATGAACCGTGTTGGCGTTCAGCGTTCGCACGGCGTCATACGACCGCTAAACGAAGATGGGAAAATTCTCCGATGGATAATCGCTACCTGCAATCTCTCAATCCACTCGACGGCACGGGCGTGCCATTTTCGGTAGTCTGGTCCACGCTGTTCGCCGCCTTGCCGGTCGTCGTGCTGTTTTATCTGCTGGTGCCGCGGCGCTGGCTGGCGTCGAAAGCGGGAGCGGCTGGCGCGCTGAGCGCCATCGTCATTGCCGTTGTCATCTATGGTATGCCCTGGCAGCAAGCGCTGTGGTCATTCATGTACGGCGTCGGCTTCGGACTTCTGCCTGTCGGCTGGACCATCTTTTGCGCGATGCTGTTGTACAACATCACCGTCGAGACCGGGCAGTTCACGATCATCCGGCGTTCAGTGGCCAGTCTATCCGGTGACGCGCGTATCCAGGCAATTCTCATCGGCTTTGCGTTCGGAGCGTTTCTCGAAGGGGCGGCGGGGGGCGGCACGCCGGTCGCTATCTGCGGCGCCATCATGGTCGGCCTCGGCTTCAACCCCTTTCTTGCAGCCGTCTTGTGCCTGATCGCTAATACCTCGCCCGTCGCCTACGGCGGTCTCGGCACGCCGATCCTTGTCCTGTTCGGCGTCACCGACATTCCCGGCACGACGCTCAGCACGATGGCCGGGCACCAGTTGCCGATCATGTCGCTCATCGTGCCGGCGTACATGGTGAAGTGCATGTGTACCTGGCGGCAGACGTTCGCGATCTGGCCCGCGTTGCTCGTCTCCGGCGGCTCGTTCGCCGGATTTCAGTATGCGTTCGCGACGATGCACGATTGGTTCCCCGGCGTCGTGCTCTATCCAATGACTGACATCGGCGGCGGCATCTTCTCGCTCGTCGTCACGGCCATCTTCCTGCAAATCTGGAAGCCGAAGGAAGAGTGGCACTTCAACACGCCGACCGAACCCTCCGCACCGACGCCATCCGTTCCCGACCCAAACGATCCCCATGCAGCCGAGGCGATGGCGATGATGGGCGGCGCATCGACACAAGCCACCGCGAACGAGACGAAGCCGCTGACGTTCGGCAACATTGCGCTGGCGTGGATGCCGTTCATCCTGATGTCGGTGCTGCTGATGTTGACGGGCATCGTCCGCGAGAAGGAAGGCAAAGGTAAGGTGCTCATTCCAGGCACGGAAATTCAAACGAACTACTTGATCGAAGTGCCAACGTTGCACAACGAGGTGATGCGCGCCGAACGTCTACGGCCGGCGAACAAGAAGGACGAAGCAGAATCAGCCAAGTTCAACTTCGCCTGGCTGACGGCGCCGGGTTCCGCAGTCTTCGTGGCCGCCCTGTTGTCGATGGTCCTGCTGCGCATGAATGGCGCCCAGATCGCTCGCGTCACGGGCCGCACGTTCTTGCAAATGAAGATCCCGATTCCGACCATCGCGTTCATGCTCGGCTTGAGCTACGTCACCCGTTATGCGGGCATGGATGCCACGCTCGGCTTCGCGTTTGCGTATACGGGCGTGCTTTATCCGTTCTTCGCGCCGATCCTCGGCTGGCTGGGTGTGTTCCTCACGGGGACCGACGCGGGCAGCAACGCCCTGTTCGGCAGCTTACAGCAGATCACGGCACGCGAAATTCACGCTGCGGGCGCCTTCGGCACGGACGGCCTGAGCGTGCAGCAGGCGGAGGTGCTCATCTGCACGTCGAACAGCACCGGCGGCGTCATGGGCAAGATGAT
>SYHD01000130.1 GCA_005799265.1 Planctomycetia bacterium
CGACGCTGGCAGAACCTTTTTTTTCCTGGCCATCCCTGGCTCCTTTCTCGCGGGGTGTCCGAACTCATTGCTGTGTCAAGGAACTTCGGCCACAAGCATACCAAACCCAAACCCTCAGCTGCAAACCATGTCGTACACCCGGACGCTTCGCCACAAACGAAGCTGCGATTGACCGCGCGGCAAAGTGCGTTAAACTATTTAGGAAGATGAAGGATCGAGCCTACCCACGCCGAGGATAGCGCGATGGCACAAAAAATTCTGCTCGTGTTGATTCTGGCTGCCCCGCTAGGGTTCTTCCCGCTCCTTCGCCACACGCACACGACCCGGCCGTGCGGCGACGATCCACCTCCGAAGCAGTACACGCTCCCCGCGCATGAACAGCTCGCCTTGCACTGTTTCGCCGCGTTGCCGGGACAGCCCTTCCCGGCCAATTTGCCATGGGAGACTCTGCGCAAGATCGGCGAGGACGAGGCGAACTCTTCGCGCAATACCGCCGCGCGCCTGTTCGTCAGCTTGCCCCATCAGCCCTTTCCAGCCAATGTGCCGTGGGAACCGCTGGTCAAAGTCAGCAGCGATCCCGGATACGTCATGTACGACCTGGCCAAGAATGAGCCGGTCAAGTTCTTGGAGAAATGTCTGCGCGAATATGAGAAGGGCGTACAGGGCTATCGCTGTATGTTTCTCAAGGAAGAACGAGTCAACAACAAGATGGGACCGAAAGAAAAGATCCGCGTACACTTCCGCGAGAAGCCATTCAGCGTCCACATGGATTGGATCGACGGCAAGGGATTGGCCGCGCGATCGCTGTATGTCGAGGGCGAAAACAAAGGGATGCTTCTGGTCCGGCCTTTCCTCGAGTTTCTCCCGGTCATGCGCAAGCCCGTTGATGGTCCGGAGGCGAGAGCGACCAGCCGGTTTCCAATCACGCAGTTCGGCCTCTACATAGGCGCCAAGCGAACGCTCAACAGCATCCACGATTCCGACAAGCGCGGCGCTCTCCACATACGATTCGCGGGCATCGAAAAGGTCGAGAAGCTCGGCAAGCGCCCGTGTTACAAGTTCGAGCGCTGGCGTTACGATCCGCCGGAGGAAGACGATCTGGCGTCGATGATAATCTACATCGATCAGGAGACATTGTTTCAGACTGGCTCGATCCTGTACGACTCCAAGAAGCTTCCGATCGCCGAGTATTTCTTCGGCGACATCGAGTTGAACCCGACTTTCAACGTGAATCAGTTCACGGAGAAGATGATGTGAACCCCGGGCGCCGTTTAGCGCTCGCGTCGAAGTGCCAGGCAACAGGGCGCTGCCGCGCGAGCGCTAAACGAAATGAGGCCTATTCGCCGGCTTTCAATGCGCGGATGAACACGTTGCGAAACTGCTGCGGTTCATCGCGGCACAACAGCGCGATCGGGCCGGTTGCAGGAAGGCCCGCCATGCGCATATTATCGATGGTCACCTTGCCGTTGATCATGATGCTGAAGTGGTCGCCTTTCACACGCACGACCGCGCGATTCCAGCCTTTGTTCGTCCCCGCCAGAGTGACCAATCCATCGCCGCGCAGGTTCAGGCCGAAGCTTGTCTTGAAATCACAAATCAACTCGAAGTCGGCGAACGATTTTTCGGTCCAGAGACCGCGCGCGCTTTGGCCGACGCCTTTGCCGTTGTAGCTCAGGACGCCGTCCCCCATTTTCCAATGCGCTTTTTGCTGATCCGTCGCCTTCCAGCCCGCCAGGTCGAGGCCGGTGAAGAGACATTGGAATCCCTTGTCGGCATCGCAGACCTCCGCCGGTTTCGGGTTGGTGCTCGGCAGCTCCTTGATCTGGATGTTCTTGAAGCGGCATTCGGAGCCTTCCGATTCGAGCGCGAGGAAGCCCTTGCGCGGGTTGCTTTCGGTGACGCCGGAGACTTCCTTGCCGTTGACCGCGAGCTTCAGCGCGCCGTTGGTGGCGGTGACGCGGTAGTGGTTCCATTCGTATTCGCCCTTGCAGACGTTTTCGCTCGGCAGGCAGCGCTGAGAGCCGCCCGGGTGCGGACGGTCGGGCTTGCACGAGGCGCCCCAGATGCTGAAGAGGTCGCCGTGGCTGGTCGCGGTGGCGTTGCCCTTCTTGTCCTTGTAGAGGAGATTGACGAGCACTTGCACCTCGATGGAGCGCGTGTAGCCCGTGCCCATCGCGGGGATCGGATCGCCCCAGACGAACAGGCCGGAGTTGCCGACGGAACCCTTCGGCTGCGGCGCGTGGAACCACTCGAACTCGAGGATGAAGTTTTCGTACATGCGCTCGGTGCGTAGGTAGCCCGTTGGCTTGCCTGTGGTGATGATCATATTGTCCTTGACGAACCACGTGCTCGGCGCGCAGTTGACGTTGACCCAGCCGGTCAGGTCTTTGCCGTTGAAGAGAGGCTTGAACCCGTCCTGAGCGCGGACGCTGCCGAGGCTGACGAACAGCACAACGGCGCTGGCAATAAGGCGGTGCATGGGGAGAGTCCTCCAGTAAGGTGATTGTCTTGCCGCTGGCCGTTTAGCGCTCGTTGACACACAGCGAGCGATTTGACTCTTGTCAGCGAATACTAAACAAACGCGCGGCTACTTCTTAACGATAAACTTCAACGTCGCCGCTTGCGACGGCTGGGCGGCGGACTGCTCCGCCTCCTTGCGTAGGCCTTGATTGCGCAGATGCAGGCCCAACATCGTCAGCACGATCGACCACAGCACGCCGAAGATCAGCGGGCCGAAGTTCAGGTTCAATGCCATCACCGGCGCCGTCAGGAGGAATACCACGCCGACCGCATAGCAACGGCCCCAGTAGTTCGCACCCATGGTGAAGAAGCACAGCCCCGACAAGAGGGCTATGAACGGATACGGCAGCAATTCCGCGAGGTACTGATCCGCGACCATCGCGGTGTTGATGACATCGCGATTCGTCAGTAAGCGCGTCGTGACGATCGCGAAGAAATAGCTTGCGAAGTAGCCGATCCAGATCGTCCACAGCTCGCGTTCGGCGACGTTGGTCGGCAGCAGCCGGCTGCCGCGATTGTTCCAGAAGAGAAACGCCAGCAGCACGAATTGCGTGAACCGCGCCGTCAGGATCAACGCGCGCGACTGCCCGAACCAGACCATGCCGAACACCGCGACATGCTCGGCAAAAACGACGACCGCCATCACCAGCAGCATCGAGCTCCATGCCGCGAAGTCGGCCGTATGCGTGTCGCGTTCGAGAGTGCGCGCCAGGCGATCGAGCATGTTGAAGCTGCGGGCGGTGATCGAGTCGCCATTGAGGTAACGCTGCAAGTCCTCGCCCAGCTCCTCCGCGGACACATAGCGTGCCTCGGGGGCCTTCTCCAGGCATTTCAGGCAGATAGTCTCGATGTCGTGATCGATGTTCGGATTGAGCAACCGCGGCGGCACGGGATCATGGTCGATCACCTGCATCACGGTGTCGAGCGGCGTCTCCGCGCAAAAGGGGGGCCGGCTCGTCAGCAGCTCATACAGGATCGCACCGAGACTGTACACGTCGCAGGCCGGCCCGAACAGGTTGACCTTGCCTTGCGCCTGTTCGGGGGACATGTAGCTCGGCGTGCCCAGGATGGCGCCGCTGCGCGTCTGCCCGGAGTTGTCGGGGCCCAGACGCTTGGCCAGGCCGAAGTCAGTGATGTGCGGTTCGTCGGAGACGTCCATGAGTATGTTCGACGGCTTGAGGTCGCGATGCAATATGCCATGTTCATGCGCGTAATGGACGGCCCGCGCCAGAATGCGCACATAGCGGGCGGCGACTTTACACGCCAGCGGGCCCTGGGCGAGCTTTTGATCGAGGCTAATGCCCTCGATATATTCCATCGTGAAGAAATGCTGCCCCTGCTGCACGCCGACGTCAAAGACCGCGACGATGTTGGGATGCTGCAATTTGGCCGCTGCTGCCGCTTCGGTTTGAAAGCGCGTAACATCCTCGGAGTTCGCCAGGCGGCCCGCGAGGATCATCTTGAGGGCGACGACGCGGTCGAGCGCTGTTTGCCGCGCGCGATAGACGACCCCCATGCCGCCGCGGGCGATCTCCGTCAGCAGTTCGTATTCGCCAAAGCTTTGGCCGACCGTGACGGTGAAGGTCGGCGCTTGTGATTCGGCGTGAACGGTGCGCGCGCCCGGATCGTCCGCGCGCGGCCTGCCCAGGTCGCTGACAGGCACGCTCGGCGCAACGTTACGCCCCGGTTCTTTGACGGTCGGTAAGTCGGACATAGCGTCTCAATGTAGCCTGCGAAAACGCCGAATGCAATCGGCGTTTTGACTATCATATGCACTGAACGCCTGCCTGCTTTCATCAATCGGGTCTTCGTTTAGCGTTCGCGCGGCGTCATGCAATCGCTAAACGTAGACAAGGGAGATTGCCATGCACCCCGCCGATCAGCGCCGCTTGCTGGACGACGTCGAGTCTTTCTGCCTGGAGTTGCGCGAGCACGAGGAATTGTGCTACGTCGAGCATCGTTTCAACCATCACCTGATTCCGCTGGCGCAGAAGTACAACATCCTCGGCATTCCCGTGCCGCCCGAATACGGCGGCCGCGGCGCCGATACCGTCACCTACGCCCGGGCGCTGGCGCGCATCGGTCAGGAAGGGACTGGCGTCCGCACGTTCTTCTCCGGTCACACAAGCATTGGCCAATACCCGATCATGACCTGGGGCTCCGAAGAGCTCAAGCAGCGCTATCTGCCTGCTTCGTGCAAGGGGGACAAGATTCTCGCCTTCGGCCTCACCGAGCCCGACGCCG
>SYHD01000131.1 GCA_005799265.1 Planctomycetia bacterium
GCCGTCGCCGAGGCTGAAGGTCACATCGTAAGCGCGCATGATCTCGCATAGCTCGTCAAAGTGCGTGTACCACGGATTCTGCTGATGATGAGCGAGCATCCAGCCGCCCATCAGCGAACCGCCGCGACTGACGATGCCGGTGATGCGTTTCGACGTCATCGGCAAATACTCTTGCAAGACACCGGCGTGGATCGTCATATAATCGACGCCTTGCTTGGCTTGATGTTCGACCATGTCGAGCATTTGCCGCGGCGTGATGTCGGCGGGGTCCTTGACGTTCTGGATAATCTGATAGATCGGCACCGTGCCGATGGGGACCGGCGAGGCGTCGATGAGGGCCTGACGGATGTTGTCGATGTCGCCGCCGGTCGAGAGGTCCATCACCGTGTCGGAGCCGAGGTGGACCGCGGTGTGCAGCTTTTCGAGTTCGTCCTCGACGGTTCCGGTGACCGCCGAGTTGCCAATGTTGGCGTTGATCTTGCACAGCGACGCGACGCCGATGCACATCGGCTCGAGGCGGCCCTTGAGATGATTGACGTTGGCGGGGATGACCATGCGGCCGCGGCCGACTTCAGCGCGAACGAGCTCTGGTTCGAGATCTTCGCGCTTGGCGACGAAGTGCATTTCATCGGTGATGATGCCCTTGCGGGCGGATTCAAGTTGCGTCATAGGTAAAACTCCTTGTTTAGCCCCGCGTCGCAGACGCGGGCGCTTGGTAGTCCCGCGTCTGCGACGCGGGGCTAAACGGATCCTAGCCCTTGGGTTCTTTCAGCCAGCCCAATACATAAACGAACAGCGGGTTCCAGCGCGTCATCCACCACAGCAGCATCAACGTCACGGCCGGCAGGTACACGTGAAGCGTCGTCAGCAGCAATCCCTGGAAAAAATCCTCCAGCGAGAAGAAGAACATCATCATCCATGCGACGAATGCGACGAAAAACACCCAAATGACGATGTGGACCAGTTCCGCGGGAAGCTCGAACCAAACGGCCGCCACGAAATCGAGCACGATGAAGATCGGACTTGTTATGAGAAGGACGAGGTTGGCGCGCCAGGAACGCGACCAGAGTTCCTCGCTCATGTCCTCTTCGATCTCTTTGGCGCCGTGCCAGATCTTGTAGGCGAGCACGCCCCACGGAATCGTCAACGGCAAGAAAGCGACCACGGTGACGCTCCAGGCGAGCAATTGCCAGACGAATAGGTAGACGGGCATGATGGCCAGGGAAAAGGCGGGAATTGCAGTGCATCCACGAGAGGCATCGCTTTCCCACGCCGGCATGATCCGGTTCAGGTCCCAGGGTCTGCTCTCAGCCCGAGCCATTCTCCCTTCGCTCTCCGGGAGAGGGTGAGGGGCGCGGGCACCCCTAGCGATTGATGTCAATGTAGCAGAGGATAGTGGCATCTGGCCAGTGGCGACAGTTGATTCATGGAAACGACGGAATCTTCCAACGCCGCGCACCAACCGTGTCCCGTTACACGCGTCCTTTATTGTTCAGGGACAGTGAACAGAGGATTGTCCCAAAATCAACGGGCAAGCCGAAGCGAGAAGCCATTGCGTATTGGCGACATATCGTAGAAAATGATGGAGAAAGGAGTTTGCCGATGTCAACACGCATGACCCAACTCTTGAACGCCTTTGACGCCACGTTGCCGCTTTCTAAGGCGCGCACGATTCCTAGCGCGTGGTACTTCGATTCGGAGATCTTCGCGCTCGAATGCGCGCAGGTGTTCGGGCGGAACTGGCAGTACGTCGGCCGTTCCGAACTGGTGAAAGATCCCGGTTCGTACCTGACGGTGGAGGTCGCGGGTGCGCCGATCCTCGTCGTGCGCGATGAGCAGGGAACTCTGCGCGCCTTTCACAATGCCTGTCGGCATCGCGCCGCCCAGGTCATCAACGAGCCATGCGGCCACGCGACCAAACTACGCTGCCGCTATCACGGCTGGACCTACGATCTCGCCGGCCAGCTGCGCGGCACGCCGGAGTTCGACGGCGTCGAGGAATTCAAAAAGGATGAGCAGGGCTTGCCGCCGATGCACGTCGAAACGTGGGGCCCGTTCGTCTTCGTGAATCAGGGCACGCCGAAGCAATCGCTGGCGGAGCATCTGATGCCGTTGCCGGCCATGATGGCGGGGGAGGGCATCGACACGCTGCGCTATTTCGATCGCCGCGAATACGTGCTGGAGTGCAACTGGAAAGTGTTCGTGGATAACTATCAAGACGGCGGCTATCATGTGAATACGGTGCATCCCGGCCTTGCGGCCGCACTCGATTACTCCAAATATCGCACGGAACTGCATGCGAGCAACACCGTGCAGATCAGTCCGATGAAGCCGTCGGACGATCCGACAGTCGCCAAGGTCCGGGCCGGCACGCATGCGTACTACTGGTGGATGTTCCCGAACCTGATGGTTAACCTCTATCAGGGCGTGATGGACACGAACTGGGTGCTGCCGCTCGGGCCGGACCGTTGCCGCGTGATCTTCGATTTCTATTTCGCGGATGTCGAAAGCGCGGAAGCGAAGCGCTACAACGCCGACAGCATCGCGGTTGCGCATCAAGTGCAGATGGAAGACTGGGGTGTGTGCGAGGAAGTGCAGCGCGGCCTGAAGAGCCGCTCGTACGACACGGGGCGTTTCAGCGTGAAACGCGAGGCGGGCGGGTATTTTTTTCATCAGTTGCTGGCAAAATCCTTGAGAGAGTGATTACACAAAGGATCGACATTGAACCAAACGCGCGAAGACATGACCGTCCGCCTGGAACGCGCTGTACTCGTGAGCGTTGCGCTGCCGAGCCGACCCTGGGCGGGGGACGATCCGCTCGACGAATTGCGTGGCCTCGCGGAAACCGCAGGCGCTCGCATCGTCGGCGAGCTGACGCAGAAGCGCCAGGACATCGTGCCAGGCACGTACATCGGCAAAGGCAAACTCGGCGAACTGAACGAGCTCGTCGAGGCCAAGGACGCGGAGGTCGTCATCTTCGACAACGATCTGTCGCCCGCTCAAGTCCGCAATCTCGAAAAGACGACCAACGCCAAGGTCATCGACCGCAGCGAGTTGATCCTCGACATCTTCGCGACGCGGGCCCGCACCATCGAATCGAAGCTGCAAGTCGAACTCGCCCAGCTCGAATACGCCTTGCCACGCTTGAAACGCATGTGGACCCACCTGTCGCGCTACAAGGGCGGCATTGGTCTGCGCGGCCCCGGCGAAACGCAGCTCGAAGAAGATCGTCGGCTCGTCGGCCTCAAAATTCGCGATCTCAAGGAACGCTTACGCCATGTGCAAGCGC
>SYHD01000132.1 GCA_005799265.1 Planctomycetia bacterium
AGATCTTGGCGCCGCGTTTCTTGGCGTGTTCCAGCTCTTCGAGGATCAACATGCCCGCGCCTTCACCGAGCACGAAGCCGCTGCGCGTGCCGTCGAAGGGACGCGACGCTTTCTTCGGCGCCTCGTTGTGGGTCGAGAGGGCCGTCAAGAGATTGAAGCCGGTGACGCCGAACGGATGAATCATGCTGTGCGAGCCGCCCGATATCATCACATCCGCTTGATTTTCGCGGATCAGCTCCATCGCTTCACCGAGCGCCTGGCTGCTGGCGGCGCAGGCGGTCAGGCAGTTGTAGTTCGGGCCTTCGAGATCGAAATAGTCGGCGAGATGGCCGGGCGTCGTGTGCATTTCTTGTTCATACTCGTGCCGGGCGTCGTAGCTGCTCAAACCGACCTTCAGGAATGCCTGATTGTTAACCGCGCGTTTCTCCGTGTCATAACTGGCGGCGATGTTCGTCACCATGTGCGGGAAGTCTTGCACGCCCTCTCCCGATCCCAGGTAAACGCCGAAGCGCGTGCGATCGACCTTGGTGTCGTTCAACAATCCTGCGTCTTCCAGCGCCTGCCCCGCCGCCGCGGCCGCGAAACAGGCGTTTGGACCGGCGTATTTCCAACGGCTTGGGTCCTTGACATGCCGACCCAGGTCAAAGTCCTTCAATTCCGCCGCGAATTTGGTCGGAAACGTGCTTGCATCAAAGCTCTTGATGAAATCGACGCCGCTCTTGCCCGCGAGCTGATTCTCGTACAGCTCCTTGACGCTGTTTCCCAGAGGCGTGACAGCGCCCATGCCAGTGATGACGATGCGTCTTCTCATGACAAGCCCTTTCCGAGTGCTGAGTGCCGAGGCAATTTCAGTTCCACCAACGTGATTCTTCGGCAAGAGCCCACAATCTCGACACTCCAATCCGCATATGGATTGCTCAGCACTCGGCACTTACCATTTCCGGCAGACAACCGCCGCGCATTGGCCCATGTCGGTGTAGCTGACTTTGACAAAGTTCGGTTTCGTGATCGGCTGGGGCTTTGTCAAGACTTTCACGGGACACGCCGGGTCCGGGTGCTCGAAGTTCAATGTCGCCGGCAGGATGCCGTGTTTCATCGCGAGCAAACTGGCGGCCAGCTCCGCGCTGCCGCTGCCGGCGCCGAGGATGCCAATGTTTGGCGAGACGGCCCAGACGGGGACCGACATGCCGAAAACCTCGTTGATGCCGCGTGCTTCCCAGGCGTCGTGCTTGACGGTCCCAAGCGCGTGCGCGTTGACGTGGTCGATGTCGGCGGGAGTTAGCCTGGCTTGCTGCAGGGCCGCACGAATGGCGCGGGCGATACCTTTGCCTGTCAGGCCTCGGTCGAAGGCCGAGCCGAAGCCGAGGAGTTCGGCGTAGATCGCGGCACCGCGCTTTTGAGCGTGACCGAGATCCTCGGCAATAAAGACGGCGCCCCCTTCGCCGATCACCAGGCCGTCGCGCTGGCGATCAAACGGTTTGAGCGCTTTCGTGGGCGCGTCATTGCGTTTGGACTGTTGACCGAAAATCTGCTGGCGAATCATGCTCAAGGGCGTGATCTTACTGTCGGTACCGCCAACGAAGAAGATGTCGCTTTGATCGCGTTGCAGAATGCGCATCGCCTCGCCGAGAGCGAGCATGGCGCCGACATCGCTTTCCGTGATCGAGTTGCTCGGCCCCTGGGCGTTGTGCAGGATGGAGACATGGCAGGCGAGCATGTTGGGCAGGTACTTGAGCATCCACAATGGCTGAATGGCCGGGATGCCTTTCTCGCCCCAAATTTTCAGGTTGGGAATCGCATCTTTGGAAGCAACGCTCATGACGGATGCTTCGCCGAGTTCGAACAACTCCGAGGGAATCAGACCCGCGCCGAATTCGACGCCGAAGCGGGTCGGATCGAGCTTGGTCTTGTCCACTTTCGCGTCATCCAGCGCGAGCTGGGCGGCGACGACCGCGTGCTGGATCGGCCGGGCCATCACGCGAATCTGCTTGCGTCCCTCTTTGGACAAGTAGGGCTTGGGATCGAAGTTGGAGATTTCACCAGCAATGCGCGTTTCGAGAAGGGATGGATCGAAAAGCGTTACGGTCTTGATGCCGCATTGGCCCTGGAGCAGCGCGTTCCAATAGGAGGTTGCGTCCATGCCGATGGACGTGACGGCGCCGATACCGGTGAGTACCACGCGACGATTAACCCTGGACATGGCGCACCTGAACAAAGGAATCACTGCCCCTTCGCGCAGGTGCGGAGGGACCGGGAGGGACTCGGCTCAACAGTTTGCCGTACCCGCCAACTTATTTGGCGCGATCCGTGCGCTGGGCCGAGACCTTGGCCAATCCCAGGAGATACTTGAGGTCGCCGCTGAAGACAAAGTTATGATCGCCGAACAATTGCTGCGACCGTGCCTGATCCAGATGAGCGAAGAAAATTTCGGCCTCAGCGATCGGGGCCTCGGTGGGCTCTTGTGCGGTTGATCCCGCCGGAATCCCATAAACCTTACCGACGATGGAGGCGCCTTCGGGCCGTAGGGTCACCATCTCGGCGTCGTAGATCAACGTCTCGCCGGCGAGAGCCTCGCGCTGGAAACGCGCCGAGGTGATCTTGGCCAACACGACTTTTTCCTTGAAGTCGTTGGCTTCACCGACCAGGATGCCGCCCGTCTGAGCGAGTCCTTCGAGGATGAAACAAGCAGGCATGATTGGATAGCCGGGCAAGTGCTGTTCGAAGTAATCCTCGGCCAGGCTAAGGTTCTTCACCGCCCGCGCCGATTTGCCCGACTCGAACCGCACAAACCGATCGATCCAGATCCAGCGCATAACTATCGTTCCGATCGTGGGGCATTCGCGCCGCGAGCGCCTTTCGACTCGCGGACCGAGTCGTTGGCCACACGCGAGGCTAGTTTTTCACCTTCAGTTTGCCTTCGATGTACTTGGCAATCATCTCGACAGTGAACAGATCGCTGATGGCGGTCAATTCGGGATTCTTCTCGAATTTGCTGAGATCAGCGAACGGCATCTTCTGACGCAACTCGCTCAAGCCCTTCTCGGTGACTTTGCCGTTCTGCACGAAATCAGGATCGCCCTGGAAAATCGATTCCGGAAACAACTCGTTGCGCGGAATCTTGATGCCGAACTCGCGTTCGAGACGGAAAACGATGTCGAGGAAGTCGATCGACTCGGCGCCCAGATCGCCCTGGAGTGTCGCGGACGGCGTGATCTCGTCCTGTTCGACGTTGAGTGCATCCACAAGGGTCGCGGACACCTTTTGAAAGATTTCAGCTTGGCTAGGCATGTTCAGAACCTCCACATAAAAAAAGTAACGTCTACGGGTTATCGCATCGGCCGCTTGCGGCCAGGCACTCGGAATGAAACACGCGAGCGCTAAGCCACAAGCGGTAATAAGCTACATCGCGACGGCGCCCAGGCTAAGGCCGCCATCGACGGTAATCACCTGCCCGGTGATGTAGGCCCCCTCGGCACTGGCAAGGAACACGGCCGCCTTGGCGATGTCATCGGGCTGACCGAGCCGTTTGAGCGGGATCATTTTCTTGATGAGATCGCCCGCCTTGTTGCGGACGTTCTCGCTCATGTCGGTCTCGATAAAGCCCGGCGCGATCGCATTCACCGTTACGCCTCGGCTCGCCAGTTCGACGGCAAGGGCGCGGGTGAACGAATTGATAGCGCCCTTGCTGGCCGCGTAATTCGTCTGGCCGGGATTCGTGTGCTCGGCCGCCACGCTCGAAATATTGATGATGCGCCCCTTGCGCAGTCGGGCCAGCTTCATCGCCAGCGCCTGACAGAAGTTAAACGTGCCACCCAAGTTGGTTTGGATGACGACGTTCCACTCTTCCGCCTTCATCGCCACGAACAAGCCGTCGCGGATGACGCCGGCGGTGTTGACGAGAATCTGGATCGGGCCCCAGTCGGCTTCGACCGCCTCGACAACCTTGTTCGCCTCGGCCTGATTGGCGACATCGCACTGATGCGCCTTTGCCATGCCCCCCGCCTGCGTTACCTCGGCCACTAGGCTGTCCGCCGCGGACTGGCTGCCCTTGTAGATGAACGCGACCTTCGCCCCCTCGGCGGCGAACGCCTTGACGATGGCGCGCCCAATGCCGCGGCTTCCTCCCGTCACAATGGCAACTTGGTCCTTCAAACGCATAACACTCTCTCGATTACCTTGTCGTGGTCCGGTCACTCCGTGACCGGCATTCCGGTCACGGAGTGACCGGACC
>SYHD01000133.1 GCA_005799265.1 Planctomycetia bacterium
GGCATCGCGCCCGGAGGCAACATCAACTACCTCACCGGACACGCCGTCTTCGAGGCGACGCACGGCACCGCCCCCAAGTACGCCAACCTCGACAAGGTGAACCCCGGCTCGGTCGTTCTTTCCGGCGAGATGATGCTGCGTTACATGGGCTGGACCGCAGCTGCGGACCTCATCATCAAGGGCATGGACGGCGCGATCGGCGCCAAGTCGGTGACCTACGATTTCGCCCGGCTCATGGAAGGCGCGAAGGAAGTCAAGTGCAGCGAGTTCGCGGATGCGGTAATTGCGAAGATGTGATTTGGACCGTAAAGACGAAACTCCGAGCTTGCCGAGTACCAGACGGCAGGATCGGCGCCTCGCCGCCACGAAAACAATACAGCCCGCAGCGTCGTTAGACGCTGCGGGCTGTTTCTGTGCACAGAGGACCCGGAACACGATGGAGGCTTGGGGATCGGTGGTTTCTCGAGGATCGGCCGGGGGAATCAGCAATACTAGCTAGATGTTGCCGGAGCCGCCCAGCTGCGTATGAGCCGAAATCCACTCACCTATCATGTTCCACTAACAAAGCCCGGTGGAGTGTCGATTGGTGCACCTCCTGGTTGATGTGGGTAAGAGGTTCGTTCACCATTCGCTTTTATTCTACCGGCTTGCAGGCAAGAGTCAAGAAAAAACCGACAATTGATTAAGTCGTTCAGACCTCACAACCGCTTGCGTTTTTCGCCATCTTTTCCTCTTCGATCGAAAGCCGCTCAGGGAATGGGCCGATGATTTTACTGTCACTCGTCTTTCCTTCACCGGAGGAGGGCCGCATGTCTCCTTTAATCGACAACCTTTCCGCAACCCTCAAGAACAAGATCGAACGATTGCAGGCGCCGGAGGCACGCGTTCGGCTGCTGGCAGCCGTGCACATCTCTACGCTGGGCCACGGCGCGTTGCCGGCGCTCGACGCTTTGGCGTGCGCGCTGGATGACCGATGCAGCAACGTTCGTCAGGCTGCGGCGCTGGCGATCGGCGAGATCGGTCCGCTGGCACATGAGGCTGTCTCGCCCCTGATGCGTGCCCTGGGCGACTCGCATCATGGCGTGCGCCGCAACGCGGTCCTCGCGCTCGGCAAGCTCGGACCTAACGCCGCTGTCGCCATCCCGGCACTGGAGCACGCCCTGCGCGACGCCAATGTGCACGTCCGCCGAGCCGCGGTGCTCGCGCTCAGAAAAATCGCGGTGCCGCCAATCACGTGCATTGCCGCATAGACGCCAAGTGGCCGCTATGGATCGATTGCGCTCTTGACCAGCAACCTCGAGCGTGGAGCGCGCGCACCCAAGCGGCCTGCTTGCCCGCCACCGCCTTCAGTGGCACCTCCGGGCCAATCTGAATCACCGTGTCAACTTTCACACACTCCTTGACGGGATTTGTGCCCTTCTCGACACCTGTGTAAGATGCGCTGATGGTAATCGTCGAGATGGTGCCATCCGCTGTTGGCACGGCAGCCATGCGTGTCGTGACTGTCGCGGGAATACAATATCCCTTTCCCTCGCCCATCCGAAGAGGACCGCCGCCATGCTCACCGCCGAAGGTTGCCGACGCCGTCGTGAACGCTTATGGGCGAAGCTTGATCCGCCGCCGGAGAGCGACTACCTGCTCTTGAGTGATCCGATTCATCTCGTTTACTTTGCGAACTACTGGGTCGATCCGATTAGCCTCGGCGCCGGGTTTCCAGGCTACCTGCTCGTTCGCAAGGACGGGCACGCCAAGTTGTTGTGCGAGAATCGGGCGCCGAAATCGACGCTCGCAGCCCACGTCGAAGAACGCCGCAACATTCCGTGGTATGACGGGCAAACTCCAGGGCGTGGGCCGCGCCAGCTTGCGGTCTTGAGCGAAGTCAATCCGATGCGTGGCGGCTTGCGCATCCACGATCGGCCCGGCGATCTGCTGGCGTCGCAACTCATTCACACCGTCACCGAGATGCGCCGGCAGAAAGATCCCGACGAGATCGACGCGCTCAAGACCTGCATGCGCGTCACCGACGTCGGCCACGCCTGGGCCCGCGCCAACGTCAAGGCCGGCATGACCGAACTCGACGTCTACGCCGGAATCTCCGGGACGTGCTGCAAAGCGGCGGGAATGCCGGCCGTCGTCTACGGCGATTTCGCCGTCAGCCCCGGTTCGACGCGGCGCGGCGGCGCGGCGACGGCTCAGGTGCTGAAGCACGGCGACATGATCATCCTCGATTACTCCGTCGTCATCGGCGGCTATCGCAGCGACTTCACCAACACGCTCGTCGTCGGCGGCAAACCGAATACCGAGCAACAGCGGCTCTACGATCTGTGCATGGCCGCGATGGCGGCCGGCGAAAGACAGCTGCGAGCGGAAACGCCATGCTTGACAGTTTACAACGTGGTGCGCGACGTCTTCGCACAGGCGGGTGTCGCCGACGCCTTTCCGCATCACGCCGGGCACGGGCTGGGAATTACCCATCCCGAGGATCCGTATCTGGTGCGCGGGGCCAATCAAACATTATTGGCCGGCGACGTTGTGACGTTGGAACCTGGGCTGTACATCGACGGCGTCGGTGGTATTCGCATCGAGCACAATTATCTCATTACGCCGAACGGATTTGAACGCTTGAGCAATCACACGATTGCGCTTTCGTAGTGAACTCGGAGCCTGAAGCGTAAGCGAAGGACACAAGGGAAGAACCTTCGCTCACCTTTTTGGGCCCTGACAAGACTACAAACTACTTGCCAACTGGAATAAACTTGACAGTGGCCTCGTGGCGGTTGATAATCGAACTGACGGGTCATTTTAGCTTTTCCTGCCTGCGCTGGATTCGACAAAGGACTTTCGCGTGTCACGCCTGCAAACCTCGACGTTGATTTTCGTTGCCTGCCTGCTCTCGACAGCGCTTCTGCCGTTGGCCGGCTGCAATCGCAAGGAAGCGAAGGCAAACGACGAAAAGCCGATCGCGGTCATCGCCACCCCGGCCGTGACGAGGCCGATTCTCGATCATGAGGATTTCACCGGGCGCATCGAGGCGGTCGAGCGCATCGACTTGCGTGCCCGCGTCACCGGCAACCTGCAGAAGGTCGATTTCAAAGAAGGCGCCCAGGTCAAGAAGGGGACGCTGCTATTCGAGATCGATCCCCAGCGCTACAAGGCGGACTTCGATCTTGCCGACGCCAAAGTCAACGAGGCGGACATTCGCGTCAGCAGATTGAAAAGAGATTTGGACCGCGCTATCGTGTTGCGCGCCAGGGAGGCAATGAGCCGCGAGGATTTCGACAAAATTGCTGGAGACCACAAGGAAGCGGTCGCCGCCGTCAATGTGGCGCTGAAGAGCCGTGAGGTCGCGAAGACGAATCTCGACTGGACCAAGGTCAGCGCTCCGATCGACGGTGTCACGAGCCGGGCGATGATTGATCCGGGCAATCTCGTCAAGGCGGACGAGACGATCCTGACGACGATCGTCTCGCTCGATCCGATCTACGCCTACTTCGATGTCGATGAGCGCACCGACCTGCGCTTGGAACGACTGATCCGCGACGGCAAGATCAAATCGTCGAAGGACTCCGACGTAATCGTATTCCTCGCGCTCGCCGACGAGGACGACTTCAAGGACCACGTCGGCATCATCAACTTCGTCGAGAACCGCCTCGAACCGACGACCGGGACCAAACGCTACCGCGGCATCTTCCCGAATTCCAATCGGCTCCTGTCACCCGGCCAGTTCGTGCGCATCCGCTTCCCGATCGGCGTGCCGCACAATGCGGTCGTCATCCCGGAAATCGCCATCGGCTCCGATCAGGGGCAGAAATTCGTCTACGTCGTGGATGCCGACAACGAGGTATCGTATCGCAAGCTCAAGATCGGGCAGCCAATCAGGTCCACCTACCGCGTCGTCGAAGGGGTGCACTACAGACTCCAGAAGGACGGCACGCCGGAGCTGGACGCCCAAGGAAAAAAAATCATCATCGAAGGGCTTGAGGAAGGCGAGTTGGTGGTCGTCAGCGGTTTGCAGCGCGTTCGGCCCAGGATCAAGGTGGACGCGAAGATCGAAAAAATCCCGTCCGACGCGGCCCTGTCGCAACTGCCGACACAAATGCGCACCCAACTGACGAGCGTCAACGCTCCGCCTGCGCCGCCGAACAAGAGCGCGGCGCCATGACTTAATGAACCACGGGGAGTTGGCGGGGAAAAGCGAGGAGCGTTCCTTCCATCGCGTCAAAGATTCGTTAGGATGTTGTTCGATTCGGTGGCGAAATTTCGAAGGCAATAATCATGAACCGGCGTTTGTTCGCATCGCTTGTCGTCGTCCTTCTGGCCGGGCCGCTCCATGCTCAGGGGGAGCGCCGCCTCGTCGCGTATTTCCCGGAGTGGGGCATTCATCAGCGCAAGTACTTCGTCAAGGACATCCCCGCCGATAAGCTGACGCACGTCAACTACGCCTTCGCGAAAATCGCCGGCGGCGTCTGTGTGCCACGCAATGAAATCGACGCGCTCGGCGAGCCGGCCGGGGCCGGGACTCTCGGGCAATTGCAAAAACTCAAAGAGCAACACAAGCACCTCAAGACGCTCGTCTCGATCGGCGGCTGGTCGCTCTCCGGCCCCTTCTCAGACGCCGCGCTCACGCCTGGCTCGCGGCAAAAATTTGCCCGGTCGTGTGTCGAGTTCATCATGAAGCACGGCTTTGACGGCATCGATATCGATTGGGAATACCCCGTCACCGGCGGCAAGGACCCCACCAGGGCTCGACCCGAAGACAAACAGAACTTCACGTTGCTGCTACAGGAACTGCGCAAAGAACTCGACGCGCGCGGCAAGGACGACAGGGCCCGTTTTCTCTTGACGATCGCGGGGCCGGGCGGGCCGGACCATTACACGAACATCGAACTCGACAAGATCGCGCCGCATGTCGATTGGATCAATCTGATTGTCTACAACTACTTCGGGCAAACAAGCAAGTTGACCAACTTTCGGGCGCCCCTCTTCGCTTCCAAGAATGATCCGGGCCAGCGCAAACTCCACAACGTCGACGCCACGGTCAACGCCTATCTGAAGGCGGGCATCCCGGCTGACAAACTCGTCGTCGGCGTGTCCTTCATCGGCCGCGGCTGGGGCGAAGTCAAGGATGTCGACAACGGCCTCTATCAACCGCACGGCCCCGCGCCGAAAGGGACCTGGCAGCCCGGCGAATTCGATTATCGTGATCTTGCGGCGAACTACGTCGGCAAGTACAAGCGTTTCTGGCACGCCGACGCCGAGGCTCCCTGGCTCTTCGACGCCAAGTCCGGCATCATGATCAGCTACGAGGATCCCGAATCGCTGCGCGTCAAGGCGAATTACGTCAACAATAAACGCCTAGGCGGCGTGATGTGTTGGGAGCTGAGCGCGGACGACGCCAAGCATTCCCTGGTGAGCGCGCTGAACAAGGCGCTGCGCGAAAAGAAATGATTCGTTTAGCGCTCGCGTGACGCCGCGCGAACGCCAAGCCGCAAGCGGCTAAATGCGAACGCAGACCTTGCCGAAGTGCGTCGCGCTCTCCAGATGTTTGAGCGCCGCCTGGATGTCTTTGCAATCGAACACGCGATCGACGACCGGGCGCATCTGCTGTAGCGCAATCGCCCGGTTCATTGCCTCAAACATTTCGCGATTGCCGACGAAGATGCCCTGCACGCGCACCCCCTTCATCAGCACCGGCATCAAGTTCACTTCGCCTTTGCCCGCGAGTACGCCGATCAGGCTTACCGAGCCGCCGAGGCGCACCGCCTTCAACGATTGGTTAAACGTGCCCGCGCCGCCAACCTCGACGACGTGGTCGACCCCTTGAGCGCCGGTTAACTCGCGGACTTTCTCATCCCAGGTCGGCGTCTCTTTGTAGTTGATGCCGTCGCTCGCGCCCATTTGCTTGACGCGCTCCAGCTTGGCATTGCTCGACGACGTGGCGATGACACGGGCGCCCATCATGCGCGCGAATTGCAGGGCGAAAATCGACACGCCGCCGGTCCCCTGGACGAGTACGCTGTCCCCCGCCTTGACCTGCCCAAGCGCGTTCCAAGCGGTCAACGCCGCGCACGGCAGCGTCGCGGCTTCCTCGTCCGTCAGATGCTTCGGAACATGGACGACGCCCTCCTCGTGCAGCACGACCAGCTCCGCGAGAATTCCAGGCAACGCGCCGCCGAGGGCTGACTTCGCCGCCGCGTCGGTAAGCGCGCCGGCGCTCCAGCGCTGCATGAAGCAGCCCGCGACACGATCGCCGAGCTTGACGCGCGTCACACCGTCGCCGACACCGATGATTTCGCCGACGCCGTCGGAAAGGGGCACGAACGGCAATTTGAGCTTCGGATTGTAAAGGCCCTTTACCATCAGCAGATCGCGATAGTTAAGCGACCACGCCTTCATTTTGACCAGCACCTGGCCTGGGCCAGGCTTGGGTTCCGGTTGGTCGATGACGGCGAGGTTTTCGATGCCGAAGGTGCTTTGCAACACGATGGTTTTCATGGGAGGATTGTTTCAAATAATTGTTTATCGCTCGCGCACGACATCCCGAGGTTCGCGGTTTACCTGCGAGCTTTAAACGAAGAAATAGCATTCGATAACTTGCGTGCTGGCCTTCTGGCCTTTCCATTGCTCTTGCGTTACATCGGCCTCCCGCGCGGCGCTGTCACACGAATAATTCGCTGACCGATTGATTGAAGTGGATGCGCTTGATCGCGTCGGCCAGCAACTCGGCGACAGTCAGAACGTCAATATTCGCAAGCTGCTTCTCGGGCGTCAACGGGATCGTGTCGGTGATGACGACGCGCTCGATCGGCGCGTCGCGCAGACGCGGGATCGCCTCGCCGCACAAGACGCCGTGCGTCGCGAAGATGTAGACGGCCTTCGCTTTGCCGAGGGTTCTCGCCGTGTGCGCGGCGCTGACGACGGTTCCGGCCGTGGAAATCATGTCGTCGAAGATCAGGGCAACCTTGCCTTCCAGGGACGCGCCGATCAGGTTGGCTGGTTCGACTTTCTCGGCACTTACGCGCCGTTTGTCCACGATCGCCATGTTCACATTCAACTTTTTCTGATAGCGCAGCGACCGTTTGACGCTCCCTTCGTCGGGGCTTAGCACGACCAGGTCGCGCGGATCGAGATTCAGCCGACGCACGTGCTTCAAGATCACCGGGCTGGCGTACAGATGGTCCACCGGGATGTTGAAGAAGCCTTGAATCTGGGCGGCGTGCAAGTCGAGCGTCAACACCCGTTGCGCGCCCGCGGACGTCAATAGATCTGCGACCAGCTTGGCCGTGATCGGCACGCGGCCTTCTGCCTTGCGATCTTGCCGTGCGTAGCCGTAATAGGGCAGCACCACCGTGATGCGCGAAGCGCTGGCGCGTTTCAAGCTGTCGAGGATGATCAACAGCTCCATGATGTTCTCGTTTACCGGATGGCAGGTCGATTGCACCACGAACACATCGCGGCCGCGCACGTCGTCGTCGATGCGGCACCAGAATTCGCCATCGGGGAAATTGAGCAGCGTGAGCTTACCGAGGGGATCGCCGAGGTACTGGGCGATTTTCTCCGCCAGCGACACGTTGGCTCGCCCACTAAAGACCTTGAGCTGGAAATTGTTCATGACAGGCACGCCTTGGAAGCAAGTAAAAAGTCAAAAGTAGAAAGGCAAAAGTAATTCGAAATGGTTCTTACTTTTTCCTTTGTCCTTGTTACTTTTTCCTTTCCTGTGATGCGGGATGGGTGGAAGTGAATTATTAAGTCTGGCGCGGCATCCGTCAAGACGCGCAAGCAAGGAAAGCGGCGGAAGTCTGTCAGGGCCTATTGCGTAAGCGAAAGACTCGCAAACTCCTTGGCTTACGCTTCAGGCCCTGCCTGACAGAAATTGGTTGATCTTGCACAAATCGACCCGCCATTCTATGGTGCGACGCCGTTTTCCTGGCTTAAATTACGTGCTGGGCGTATGTCATGCGGCCGATTCGGCTGGCGAGATTATTGGCAGTGCTGGTTTGCCTCGCGCAGGCGGGGTTCGTGCGCGCGCAGTACTCCAACATCCAAATGCCCAACATGGGGTCGATGGGCGGGCTGCCTTCGGGCGGACTCGCCGGCGCCAAGCAAGCACGCACGAGCGCATTGGATCCCGGCATTGCCGTCAGCCAAACTTTCGCCGGCTTCATCGACAGCGCCGTGCCGCGCAACAGAACGGGCGTACGCTTCGAGGCCGCCTACAATAACCGTCAGCCGATGCGCGCGGAGTACCTATTCGCCAAAGGAGGCTTACCCAACACCGTGGGCTTTCCGTTGCCGGAAACACGCGTGGATTACCAGGAACTGACGAGCTTCACGGAGTATAGCTGGACGCCATGGTTTTCCGTGTTCATCGAAGCCCCTTATCGCTGGGTTAATCCGGAGATCAACGACAATCATTCCGGCGCGGGGGACATGCGCTACGGCCTGAAGCTGTGTACCTATTCCGCGGACCGAACCATCGCGACCGTTCTGCTGCGCCTCTACTCGCCGTCCACCAGGCATCAGACGCTAGGCACCAGCCACTGGAGCATCGAACCAGGCATTCTGATGGCGTATCAATTCAACCGGATGCTCCATTTTGAAGGGGAATTTCGCTACTGGATGCCTCTGGGGGGCTCCGACTTCCAGGGGAATATTCTGCGTTACGGCGCCGCCATCTCCTATGGACAGCGCAGACCGGGACTTTGGTTTACGCCCGTGCTCGAAGGCATCGGCTGGAGCGTGCTGAGCGGCAAGACGATGATCGCGACCTCGGCGGAGCACTTTGAGATTCAAGAGGCACGCGGACAGACGATCGCGAACGGTTGCCTGGGCCTGCGCTGCGGGTACGGAGCGAAACTCGACATGTACGCGGGCTATGGCCGTTCGTTCACGGGGCAATTCTGGCAGCGCGAGATCTATCGCGTGGAATTACGATATTCGTATTGATCGCCCTGAATAAGCTCACGCAAAGGCGCAAAGGCGCAAAGGCGCAAAGAAAACGAGATGACTCGATCATGACAACTCTCTCCGCCTATATCCCAGAGATTCGATTTGCCCATTCCTGCCTGTCTTTGCGCCTTTGCGCCTTTGCGTGAGATCATTTTGGCGTCGTGTCGGAAACCGCGGGCACATCGCTTGGGCCGAGGGTGATCGCAACGAACCTGTTCCGTGACGTTGCCAGCGCTTACAATTCGAGGGATGAGCGACCTCGCTGTCCATGTCGATCTGCCGTTGTGCTCGAAGATCGCGCGCCTGGTTCAGGAGCGCGGCTGGAACCGCGAGGAGTTTGCGCGCATCGCGGACCTAAATCGCTTGACCATTCGCAGCATCTTCCAGGACCAATCCCGCAAGCTCCATAATGCCACCGTCAGCGCATGCGCCCGGGCGCTCGGCGTCAGCGTACACGATCTCTTGACGCAGCCACTCGAAAAATTGCTGCCGCGCATGCGTTTGCCGGTGCCTTCCACGGAGAGTCAGCGTCTTCTCTACGAACAGGCAACGCAGCCGGAACTTCTCGGCTGGCTCAGGGACAATCCAGAGCGCGCCGCCCAGCTTCGGGCCGAGGAAATCGACGAACTGCTGTCGCTGCAAGGGACTGGCGGCCCGCTGACGGTAATTGGCGTGGCGCATCACGTCGAGCAGATCGAGCGCCGCCGCAAGATCATCGAACAAGCCGCCGTCATCGCCGGCACCGAATACGTGGATCTGCTGGAGCAGTTCGTCGCCGTGCTGTACGAGAAAATTCAGCCGTATCGCGATCGAAGAGTTGGTACACGGACGGAAGACGCCTGAATTCGGTTCGCCCATCATATTTGCAACGCTTCCGCCGTTGTCAAGCAGCGTTTGCGTTCGGCCGGATGCTTGCGAAACCACATCATCACGACCATCATGCTGTCAGCGTGTTCGTAGCTGTCGAGCAGACCGGCGTGATTTCGATAAACGGCCTCGATCTTTTCACGCGCGCTGCGGCGCCCGGCGACGTCGCGCGGCGCCTCGATTGTCGCGATGACGCGCGCGCCGTGAATCAGGTGCCACGTCGTTTGGCCATCGACGCCGGCCGTCGGGTAGATGAAGGACATTTCCGCCTGAGCCTTGCGAACACGCTCCAGACTGCGTGCGAGCCAGCTCAGCGCGTTCCAGCGATCACGCAGCTCGGCGGCACGCTCGAACTGTTGCACAGCGGCGGCAGCCTCCATCTGGGCTTGCAACTGGGCCAATAGCCCAAGATCCTCGCCAATCAGAAACGCCCGCGCGCGCCGCGCTTGCGTTTGGTAATCGCGGCGCGTGCAAGTTCCCGTGCAAGGGCCCAGGCAGGTGCCAATCTCCATGCGCAGACATCCGGCAGGACGCACGCCGGGGAAAAGTTCGCCTTGATCCGGGAAGATCATCTCCTGCGGTTCGGGGCAATCCCGAAGCTGGAACCAGTCGTTGAGCCGGCGCACCGCTTCCTGGGCTGTTTTGCCGAAGGTGATGGGGCCGAATGCGGCCTGTACCTTCGAGGTAAGTTTGCGCGCGAGAAACAAATAAGGCGCCGGCGCCCGACCCAGGCAGACAAACGCCAGACGGCGACGCAGCGGCTGACCTTGCACGTTCCAGCGCGGACGCCAACGCCGAATCAGCTCTAGCTCGCGCAAGAGACTCGCGAACTCACTGGGCACAAGCTCCCAGACGATGCTGCGTGCCTGGGCAATGAGCCTGCCTTCCTTGCGCGGCCTCCCCTTCTTGCGGAAATAGCTCTGCAGGCGTGTCCGCAGGTTCTTGGCTTTGCCGACGTAGATCAGCTCTTCTTCCGAATCGAGCATCCCGTAGACGCCCGGCAGATTCGGCGCAAGCAGACGCACCTGACTGCGCAGACGGGACGGCTTGTCGCCTTCGACGCGCCCGCTGCGAGCGGAGGAACTGCGGACGACGAATTCGGAGGGCCCGAAATCGAGGAACTTTCCGTCCTGGAAAAGCTCGGTCATCGTGTTTGGCACTCTTGCCCGAGCTCGAGCGGGCCAGCGAAGGAAGCGCTCAATCTAGCCCTTCGCTAGCGCTCAGACTTGGACGAGGAAAGGGCGTCAGCGTCGGATTCCTGCCGCCGCGACATTGCCTGTGAGCAAAGCGGCGTAAGCTAGGGAATCATTCGCTCAATACATTTGTGCGCCATTTTGCAAATTTGTTGTATCAGTTTCGGCAATCCGAAGCCGCCAAGTGTCCAAATATCGCAGAAAGATGCAAGATTTGGTGAATCGTGCCGACCTCACTGCGGGTATTTACCTAGCGGTCAAAAAAAATTCGTTTTATTCTCAAGTTCGCAACCGTGTGTTTTTCCAGGAATTCAAGCGCGTGCGCGAATCGACGGTCAATCCAGTCGTGCATGTGGTATCGAACTTGCTCCCAAATCAAACCGCGTTGTGACGAAAAGATTCATCGAGACACGCCGCATCGTCGCAAAAGTGAGTTACAATACATCCGGACCCAGACCCGATCGCTCGAAGGAGGGTAGCGAAATGTTGGTACTAAGCCGTAAATTGGGTGAGAAGATCTACATCAGCGACAACATCTGCATCACGGTTGTTGATATCGATCGCGGCAAAATTCGCCTGGGGATAGAAGCCCCGCGCGATGTGCCGATCTTCCGGCAGGAGCTTCTGGGCGACAAGAAAGACGCCCCCGCCGCGGAGAAACCCACGTTTGCCGTCAACGGTTGACCTCGCGAGATCGTTTCTCTCGAACTAGACCAAGGCAATAAAAGCCCGCGCACTCGCGCGGGCTTTTTCGTTTGCTCCGTTTAGCGCTCGCACTCAACCCAGTGTTGAGCAAACGCTAAACTGAATAAGGAACCCCTTGACCCGCGGATTGGGGTGCATATTCCTTTCCACGCCCACAACCATCGGGAGCTGGAATATGGCCGGGTTCATGCGCAGCGTCCTCATCAACAAGCCGATCGGGGAAGTCTTCGACTTCGCCACCAACCTTGACAACGCCTCAAGATTCCTGCCAGGCGTCATCAAGACCGAGATGCTCACCGATGGCGGTCTCAGGCCGGGTGCGCGCTTCAAGGAGACGCGCGTCATGAATGGCAAGGAACGCAGCGCCGTCATCGAAGTGACCGAGCACAAACGCCCGGAGATCCACGCCTGCTGCGCCGCGATGATGGGTATGCGCGCGACCTACACGTTTCAATTCTTCGTCGCTCCCGCCGGCACGCGCGTCGAGATGAAAGCCGAGGTACAAGGCAATTTCCTCTGGTGGCTCTTCCTGGGCATGCTCTGCCGCATGATGGAAAAGGGGGACGGCGAATACCTCAATCGCTTGAAGGCCGCCATGGAGTCGCCGCAATAAGCCAAGACAACCAGCGCGGGATCGTTATGATGCAAGTAGGTGAAATCGTGGTCGCTTTCTTGCATCCACATGGCCGACGTGTTCGATGAACTACAAGCCCTGATCACGCCTGAGCGTCTGCTGCACGATCCGCGCGCGCATGGCGAAGGGGTCTCCGTCTGCGTGCTCGACAGCGGCGTCGAGCGGGCCGTGCTCGACGCCAAATTCGGCGACGCCATCAAGCACATCGCCGGCGGTATCTTCTCGGCCGATCGCGCCGAGCCATTGCCCTATCAAGGCCATCAGAGCACGCCGCACGGAACCACGGTAGCCGACATCATCCTGACGCAGGCGCCGAAGGTGCAGCTTTTTTCCGCCGACGTCTTCGGCCCCGCGGGGACGTGCGAAGTCGAGACGGTCATCAAAGCGCTGTCCTGGGCGTATGACAAGTGGAAGTGCAAGATCATCAACCTCTCGCTCGGCGTCACCGAGCAGAAGCTCGCGCAACTCCCCAAACGGCAGGCACTATTACGCACGATCGAGGAAGGCTACCACAAGGACGTCGTCATCGTGGCGGCGGCGCACAACGATCATCCCTTCACGCGTAGCTACCCGGCCATGTTCGCGCCGCCGATTCTGTCGGTGGACAAGAAACTATTCGGCGACCCGCTCGCATTCGCCTACGAGCAACGCGACCAGATCGAATTCCAGGCGCACGGCCGCGGCTATCTCGGCCCCTTTGCGATGGAGCCGGCGACGAGCTGGGCGGCCCCGCATCTGACAGGCATCGCGGCGAGGCTCCTGTCGCTGCGGCCCGAGTTGAAGCCATTTGAAGTGAAAACGTTACTGTACTGGTTGTGCCGTGCGAAGTGACGGTTGGCCGCCGGCGTCCTACCGTCTACCACCCCATCGACTCTAACTTGTCCTCATCGGTCTGCACCAGTTGCTCGATCAGCACGCCCAGCATTTCGATGATCTCAAGCATGCGCTGTGGACGCTTCTTCGGATCGAACGACAGACAGCGATGAATGAGATCGCACAACTCCGGCGGCGCCGTGGGCGCAAGTTCGCTTACCGGCGCGAGTTTATTCACGAACATCTTCGCGTCGATCGGAGGGCAATTCGGCGCCGCGATCGTGCTGGGCGGCAGCATCCCCGTCGTCATGCGGTACATCGTCGCGCCCATGTTGAAAATGTCGGTCTGTTCGTTGACGATCGTATCGTTCGCCTGCTCCGGCGCCATGTACTCCGGCGTCCCCTGCACGCGATGCTTCGGTTTCCCACGAATCCACGCCAGCCCGAAATCGAGAATCTTCACCGCGCCGATCTTGCTGATCATGATGTTGCTTGGCTTCAAATCCGCGTGGAATACGTTCCGCCTGTGCATGTGTGTCAGGCCCTTGGCCAGCTTCTCGAACACCTGCACCAACTGCGGCATCGTCAAACGAGGCATTTGATCGAGCGTCTTGCCCTGCACAAGCTCAATCAGCAGGTGCACCTTCTTGACGCGCCATAGCCAATCGCGCTGCAATTCCAGCGTGTGAATCTTGACGAGATTGGGATGATCAAGCATCTGCCCGACGCGGAATTCGTTCTCGGCCTGTTCGAGATACTTGGCATGCTCTTTCTTCTCGATGGGCACAACCTTCAGAGCGAACTGGCGCTCGTCGTCCCGGCAGATATGGTAGATGGTGCTGTGCGCCCCTTTGCCGAGTGCGCCGAGGATCTTGTAGGAACTGATGGATTCCGCCATGTCGACCCCGCCGGTTAGCCCCGGCTCGCAGAGTCGCGCGGGTCTAAGACCCGCGGCTAAACAAAATGCATGCCCGACCATATTATTATAGATAGTGCCCGCAACGTGCATGTCCTGCTTCATGATGGAGCGCATGTGACGCCGTTCAATCTCGATCGCGACCGGTTAGAGCAATTGACCCGCGCCTATGGTCAGGAGATATTTGCGCGGGTCTCCCAGCGCAGCCCGCTACTCTTCTCCCCGCGCTGGTGGGACGAACGCATGATGGATTGGACCATGCACGACGAGGTCGTCAAGGTCCAGCTCTTTCGCTTCATCGACGCGCTGCCGCAACTGCATTCGGCCGAGAGCATCGCACGTCATCTGGGCGAGTATTTCCACGAGGTGAGGGATCGCCTTCCCGGTTGGGCCCGCTTCGGCCTGCGTTTCCTACCGCGCCGCGGGTTGCTTGCGAATCTGCTGTCAAGCGCCGCGCGCGGCAACGCGCGGAATCTCGCGCGCAAGTTCATCGCCGGCTCGAATGTCGACGAAGCGCTGGTCGCTGTCGAGAACCTGCGCAAAAAGCAACTGACGTTTACCGTCGATCTCTTGGGCGAGGCGACCATCACCGAAAAAGAAGCCGCGAAGAGCCAGCAGGACTATCTCGACTTGATCGAAGGGCTTGGCGCCGAGGTCAACGCCTGGCCGGCGCGCGACCTGATCGATCGCGATCCGCGCGGCGAGTTGCCGCGCGTTAATGTGTCGATCAAGCTGTCGTCGCTGTTCAGCCAGTTCGACCCGATGGCCCCGGAGCACACCAGCGCGATGGTGCGTGCGCGTTTGCGTCCCATCTTGCGTGCGGCGCTCAAGCATCGGGCGTTCGTGAATATCGACATGGAGCAGCACGCCTTCAAGGACCTGACGATCCGCATCTTTCAGGAGATCCTCGACGAACCGGAGTTTCGCGCCTGGCCTGACGCCGGCATCGCCATTCAAGCGTATCTGCAATCGTGCGAACGCGATCTCGCCGGGTTGCTCGACTGGGTGAAACGGCGCGGCACGCCCGTGTGGGTTCGGCTCATCAAGGGCGCTTATTGGGATTTCGAGACGGTCGTTGCCGCACAGGAGGATTGGCCGGTGCCGGTCTTCAAGAAGAAGTGGCAAACCGACGCCTGCTACGAACGCGCGACGCTTTTCCTGCTCGAAAATCACGCCTGGCTGCGTCCGGCGTTCGGCAGTCATAACGTCCGCAGCCTCGCACACGCGATGGCTGCCGCGCAGGTGATGGGCTTGTCGGAGCGTGCGTATGAGATCCAAATGCTCTACGGCATGGCGGATCCGGTCAAAGATGCGTTGGTTCAACTGGGCCGCCGCGTGCGCGTCTACACGCCGTACGGCCAACTGCTGCCGGGCATGGCGTATCTGGTGCGGCGCTTGCTGGAGAACACGGCGAACACGTCTTTTCTGCGTGCAAGTTTCGCGGAGCATGTTTCCGAGGAGAAATTGCTCATGAATCCGATGTCTTCCTCCCCTCTCCCGCTGGGAGAGGGGCCGGCGGTGAGGGCCGACGCCTCCGAAAATTCACACGTCAATACAGGCGGCGAGCACCCTCCTGGCGCTGTGCCCTCACCCCCGGCC
>SYHD01000001.1 GCA_005799265.1 Planctomycetia bacterium
AGCCGCAAGCGGCTCTAACTTGGAGCTTTCATGGCCGGCCTGAACATTCGCCAAGATCCGTGCAGCCTCGACTTCCTCTCGCTCGGCGCGCTCGTCCATCGGCTCGATCCGGGTATTTTCCCCTTCCGCAAGGCGCGCTCCCTCGACATCCACGTCTCCGGCGGCGAATACAACGTCGCGGCCAACCTGAGCGATTGCTTCGGCCTGAAGACCGGCGTCGCGACGGCAATGGTCAACTATCCGATCGGCGAAATCGTCCAGGCCCGCGTCCGTGAGACGGGCGTCACGCCGTTCTACAAATGGTTCGAGCACGACGGCGTGCGCGGCCCCAACATCGCCACCGTCTACAGCGATCGCGGCTACGGCGTGCGCGGTCCCGTCGTCTTCTACAACCGCGCCAACGAGGCCGGCGCCATGCTCAAGCCCGGCGATTTCGACTGGGCCAAGATCTTCGCCAGTGGAGTGCGCTGGTTCCACTCCGGCGGCATCTTCGCGGCACTGGGCGAAAAAACGTCCGACCTCATCAGCGAGGGCATGAAGGCCGCCAAATCCGCAGGCGCCGTTCTGTCTTTCGATCTCAATTATCGCGCCAAATTGTGGGCCTCGGTCGGCGGCGAGAAGAAGGGCCAGGAAGTATGCCGGCGCATCGCTGATCAGATCGACGTCCTCATCGGCAACGAGGAGGACCTGCAAAAAGGCCTGGGCGTCGCCGGGCCGAAGGTGGACGACTCGAAATCGAAACTCGACACCGGCGCGTTTTTCGAGGTGATCGAGCGCGTCGTCAAACAGCATCCCAATATCAAACTGGTCGCGACGACGCTGCGTGAAGTTCATTCGACGAACCGCCACGACTGGAGCGCGGTGATGTGGCTCGACGGCAAGGAATACCGCATCGACGCGCCGTGCGAACTCGACGTGCTCGATCGCATCGGCGGCGGCGACGGCTTCGGGTCGGGACTGATCTATGGATTGTTATCGGGACGATCGCCCGAGGAATCGCTCCGCCTCGGCTGGGCTCACGGCGCGCTTCTGACGACGTTCCCTGGCGACGTCACGATGGCGACGTTAAAGGAGGTGGAAGACCTTGCCAAGGGGGGCACGGCACGCGTGCAGCGATGAATTAGTAGAACAGCGCCGCCTCCGCGACGAGGCCGGGACCAAAGCCGAGCGCGACGCAGGGTCGCATCGAGTTCTCTTGGCGCAATCGGCCGAGGATGAACAGGACCGTCGGCGACGACATGTTGCCATACTGCGTCAATACTTCGCGCGAAGCCCAGGCAATTCCTTCCACCAAGCCGAGCGATTCTTCCACGGAATTGATAATGCGCGGGCCACCGGGATGAATTGCCCAGGAAGCGATATCGCCGATCGTCAGGCCGTGCGACTTGAGCCAAACCTCGAGCCAGGGTCTGAGATTGGTGGCGATGAGATTGGGGACCTTGGCGGACAGGGTCATGTCGAAGCCGTTGTTGCCGATGGTCCAGGCCATGGCATATTCTGACTCGGGAAAAAGGCAGGAGCCGTTGGCGACTTCGCGCCAGGCGTCGGGGGGCGCCTGATTTGACGAGACGCCGACGACGGCGGCGGACCCATCGGCGAAGAGGGCGTTGCCGACGATGCGTTTCGGGTTCCACGGGTAGTGGTAGTGAATGCTGCAAATCTCGGTCGCGCACAGGAGAATGCGGGCGTTGGGATTGGACTGCGCGAAGGCGCGGGCGACGCGCATGCCGTTGAACGAGCCGTGGCAACCCATGAAGCCGATGTGCGTTCGCTCGACATTGTTGGAGAGTCTCAGTCCTTTGATCAGGCCGATGTCGAAGCCCGGCGCCGCGAAACCCGTGCAGGAAACGGTGATCAGGTGTGTAATCGACGCCGGGTCGAGACCCGATTCGTCAAGCGCCTGCCGCGACGAATCCATCGCCATCGGCAATGCTTCTTTCGTGTAAAGCGCCATGCGTTCGGCGGTGTCGGGGCCGAATTCGTCTTCGTTTTTCGAGCGATATCGGCCGCCCGATTCCTTGGCGCTGTTGACGACCTCGTCGTAAGCTACGCGGTCGTAGATCATGTGCCGATAGGCGATGTGGGTTTGCCGATAGATGGTTTGCAGAAGCCTGCCCTGATCGTCGTCTTCGCAGGAGACGGCCTTGGCCACTTCAACGGCTTCGTCTTGGGTATAGCGATGATCGGGAACCGAAGTTCCAAGACCCAGAATCGCGAAGCTCATGAGAACACAACCCTCATAAGGAAACCTACTCCCAGCCATGCGCACGCGCATCCAGTAGCTTGGCCGACGCGGGGAATCGCGGGGTAAACAACGCCGCACCCGGTTCCATTCTTCGGGAACAACCGGATACACCTGGGGATCATGCTTAGTGAGAATTCGCCGTCACGGCGCGATTGCAAACCGCAGGAAGCGTTTCCAATGTGCCGTGATCTAACGGGATGTTGGAATCAGGTCCCACGGCAATGTTCGCATCCCAACGAACCAGGCGTGGGCAGAGACCAAATGTGGAAATGACTGTGCCAATCAGCCTTCCCGTACTTCGAAAAACAAATCCGAAGTATCTCGCCAGACAGTTTATCGATTTGCGCGCTGACGTACAGGGGCGCGTCAAGAATGGAGTAACGCGCATTATCGATCTTGAGTTGGCTCGGGCTGCCAGAGATAGAGGAAGGTGGGAAGCCGGCTGCGTTCAAGGCCCGGCATGCGTACGGGAACCATGGACTGCGTCGGCGTCGTGCTGGTCTTGTCCGCGTAGGTCGAATACGCCGGGTTCGTCGCACGTTGATACATTACGACGTTCGCCTTGGGTTGATCCGCCAGCTGACGGGCCAGCGCCGTTGCGTCATCGAGATAACCGAGCCCATCGATGAGGCCACGTTCGAGCGCCTGCGGCGCCGTGAAAACACGGCCATCGAACGTGGTCTCATTGTCGGAATCAACCTTGGGGCGGGAGTTCTTGACGACCATCTTGAAGCGTTGATGATATTCTTCAGCCATCTGCTGCAACAATTTTTTCGTTTCAACCGGGATGGAGTGACTGGCGCTACCCATGTCAATGTTGGCGCCGGCTTTGATCGACTGCGGAATGACATTGAACTGGGCCATCAAGTCGCGGAGATTATAGCTATTCCAGATAACGCCTACGCCGCCGGTGATGGCGGTTGGATGGGCGACGATGGAGTCGGCCGCGGTGGCAAGATAGTAGGCGCCGCCGGCGCCAACATCGACGATGCAGGCGACCACCGGACGCTTGGTGCTTGCGCGATATTGCTGCAAGAGATGGCGCATGACGTCGGTTGCGGTCACGCCGCCACCCGCGCTATTGATGCGGACGACGACGGCGCACACCTCGGGATCGGCACGCGTGGCGTCGAGCTTTTCTTGAAAAATCGCGACCGGGTTGTCGCCGACGAACAGCGGGCCGTTGAGATTTTGATTGACGAGCAAGCCATCGACGTCGATGAGCGCAATCTTGGCCCCCTTTTGCCCCGCGGGGCTGCCGTCCACTGGCATGGCGATGACTGGACCGCCGGTCCCCTCGGGGGTTCCCGCGCTCATGGTCATTGTCATGTTGCCGCGCATGGGTGTCGTGAGAGCGACCTCGCTGCGCGTGTTCACGAACATGCCGCGCGTGCAGCCGAATGAGGTCAAGACTAGCAACATTGTCGCGTAACGCACGACAAACTCCCGCACGGGTAAGATGGGCGGCCTGAGAGAGTACGCAAGGACGGTGTAAGATCGTTGGCGCGGTCCGGGTAGTCCATGACGATGGTATCGGTTGTTTCTGCTTCGCAAGATGAATCAATACCACCGAGTTTGTCGAAAAATACGGCGCGCAGTTCAGATTGGGGCATTCCACGCTACTGCGAGGGACCAGTTTGCGATTCTCGCTTGCGCTTTGGCGTAGCCTCAGGATCGACTGCGCAAAGTATCAGCGTGACGGGTCGCGCCCGTCCATTTCAGAAGCCGACCGGTTTGCAGCGGGTGTGGAGCCTACCCGCCGTAATCGGCAGGCTATATATTAAGAGGCGTCAAGGGAAATGAACCCACCGCTCTTTGCGACAGGAAGTGACGCAACGTGTCAACACCTCTCTTGCGAACGGAACGCCTCACGAAAGTTTATCCGGACGGCGAGGTCCAGGCGCTTCTGGATGTAAACCTCGAAATCCAACGCGGCGAGTTCGTGGTCATCATGGGTCCGAGCGGTTGCGGCAAGTCCACGCTGCTGACGCTGCTCGGCGGTCTGGAACGAGCAACCTCCGGGCAGGTCCACTTCGACGGCCAACCGCTCTCGGCGCTGCGCGATCTCGACCATTTCCGATCGCACAACCTCGGGTTTGTCTTTCAATCGTTCTTGCTCTTGCCGACGTTGACCGCGGAGGAAAACGTGCAGGTGCCGATGTTCGAAGGCCCATTGCGGGCGCGCGAACGCGCGACACGTGCGGCGGAACTGTTAAAGACAGTAGGTTTGGGACATCGCCTCGATCATCTGCCAAGTCGGCTTTCGGTCGGCGAACGGCAGCGCGTAGCCATCGCTCGCGCCCTCGCCAATGGGCCGAGCCTTGTCCTGGCCGATGAACCGACCGGCAATCTCGATTCAAAGAGCGCTGTCGAAGTGCTGGAGCTGTTCTCGGAATTGCACACCAAACACGGACTGACGCTGGTCGTTGTCACCCACTGGGAAGGACTGGCGGAGTTCGCGACGCGCAAGATCCGGCTCCTCGATGGCCGAGTGGTCGCGGATGAACCCGCGGGCCGAGCGCACCGAAAATACAATACCGCGATTGAGCCCGCGCCACACCGTTAGCCTGAGCGCCAGCGCAGGAAATCGAGTAGCACTTCCCCCGGCCCTCATGCTCCGCAGAATCGCACCTTGCCGCAAGTCGTCTACTTCACCTTCGCCAACTCGCGCCGAAACGCGCGCACCTCCGCCTGAATGACGATCGGCAGCTTCGAACGCAGCATGTTCGGCGCGTTAAACCACGTCTTCGGCTCCGCGAAAACCTGATGGAGTTCGATGAAGATCGCGCCGGCAGGTTCGTGCAGCTTCGTCATGCGGACGTACATGCCGGCGCCTTCATACGGCTGAATAACGCCGAATTGCTCTTTGTCGTCAACTAACGTGATCGAACGCCATTGATTTGGAAAATCGCCGTCCTTGTTGAATCGCGGATCGAGCCGAGCCGCCATAACAATGGAGTCCTTCGTGCGGCTAATCACGGTCTGATTGGTCGAACGCACCTGGACGCGATCGAGAATTGCGCCCACGGCGTGCACGTAGCTCTCCTCGATCTCCGTCTCATTCTTGACCTTGATGCCTCGTCGTGCCAGGTCGGCATCCTTCAACTGCGTCACTTGATTGTCTTTGCGGTTGGAGAGAAACTGCGACTGCAATTGGGCTGACGTGACTTTATCGAGATTGCCATACGCGATGAACCACAGATCGACGCCGCGTCCAACCTTGGCGTCATCGCCGACGTCGATGTCGCGAAACTTGAGAATGTGTGGCGCAACGATCGAATTGCGCGTCAACTCGTCGAGCGGATAATCGTCGCCTGCGAGCTTCTCCAGCGCCTTCAACTGGCCTTGCTTGTCAAGCCCATCCGGGATCGTCGGCGCCGGGAACTTGAGCGCGTGCGCGGCGCCGACGGTCACGCCCTTGTCAAGCACCTCGCGATAGAGCGAATTCTTGCCCAAATGCAAATCGTCGGTCGCCTGACCGAACACGAAAGGGGACGTGGTCAAGACAAAAAGAAAGGGGGACCATCGAAGCCATACGAACATCGCCGAACCTCCAGTGTCGCGTGCTGAATCGTTCCTGATCGAAGTGAAATGATTATGCAACCTGGCGCAAAGCAAGTCAAGCCGTGGCGCGGGTTTCATCTCAAGATCATGTTGTGCCGTCCGCGCCTGCCGCTGCGCGCCGTTGCAGCGCTGTGGAATTCAATTCGGCAATGGTCGCTTGACGCCGCGGGCTTTGAGCTGCTCCAACCGATCGGCGATTTCGAACTGATTCGGCTCCCGCGCCAGAATTTGCTCGTACAGAACATAAGCTCGGTCAGGCATGCTTTGAATCTCGTAGATAATCGCCAGCTCCGTCAAGGCTCGACGATTGTTCGTCTCGAGCGCCAGCGCCTCGTGCAAGCGGGCCTGCGCCGTCGGGTAGGCACGCTCTTGCCGAAGACGCCAGGCGTCAACAACGTAGGCGTCCGCGGCGTACGGCTCCTGCTTCAACCAATCGAGGATCTGTTGATTCGCTTCCTGAATTCGGCCCGTGCGATACTTCAACGAGACGATCGCCAGGCGGGCGTCGCCATGCTTGCGGTCGCGTTCCAGGCAGTAGGCGTAGAGCTGCTCAGCCTTGCGGACATCGCCAAGTCGATCGTAGCATTGGGCTGTGTTGTAGATGAGGATGGGATTTTGCGGCCTGAGCGTCAGGGCGTAGTCGAAACTGTCAAGCGCTTCGCGGTAGTTCCCCTTGGCGAATAGCTGAACGCCGTCCTCGTTGAATAGCCGCCAGCGTTCATCGGACGCGGCCGTACAGCCGGCCAGAAGCGCGATCAAGGGAAAGATGATAGTTAGACGGAACATGACGGCTTTCCTCCGAGTATCGGGTACATACCCGGAGGTCGGCGAAAAGGAAAGCCCGAAAGAAAAGAGCCTGCGTGGGATATGAAGGATGGGCAACCCAAGGCCCGCCACGAGACGTAACGATTGGCGGGGTTCCAAATATCAGGTTGTCGCGGGTTTCGCCTTCGCATTGATGAGCCGCGCAATTTGCGACTTCTTGCGCGCTGCCGTGTTGCGATGGATGACGCCGCGCGCCGCCGCCTTGTCCAGCTTCTTGACAGCCGCGCTCGCTTCTTTCTTCAGCTGATCGAGAGGCGCCTGCTTGTCGGTGGATACTTCCTGCACCGCCTTGAGCTGCCGCTTGAGCGCTTTCTTGACAGCCCGATTGTGATCGCGTCTTTTGGCATTTTGCCGTAGCCGCTTCTTACCACTTTTCAGATGAGGCATCGCGTTTCCTTCGTATTATTCCAGATTCTTCAGGGGCATTGCCTAAATATCAATCTATCACGGCTCTCATGGATCGGCAAGAAGATGCGGACGCGGATTATCGCAATACGGGCGCCGCCAATATTCATCTGCGCCCGATTTTTTTCTGGCGAATGAAACTTGCATCAGGTATGATCCACACTGTCGATCGCAAATCGTAATCTGGGCTTCTGGAAGCTTCGTCGTGAAGAAAATCGCTGTCCTGCCGACCTTGCTGACCCTGGGCAATGGGATCTGTGGCTTCGTCGCCATCACCTTCGCCAGCAAGATACCCGTCGCCGACGCCAACGCCAACGCCAATGATGTGAATTTCGCCTGGGCGGGCTGGTTCCTCCTCTTGGCCATGCTCTGCGACATGCTCGACGGCTATGTCGCCCGGCTCACAAAGACCGCCAGTGAATTCGGTGGCGAACTCGACAGCCTATGCGATGTGGTGAGCTTCGGCGTGGCGCCCGCGTTCCTTTTGCTCAAGCTAGGGCCGAGCGGCGCCAGCCCGTTTCTACACCAGGTGCTGGCCGGCATCGCGGCACTGTACTTCGCCTGCACCGCGTTGCGTCTGGCCCGGTTCAACGTGGAGAACGACCCCGATCCCGCCAACCACAAGCGGTTCAAGGGTCTACCGTCTCCTGGCGCTGCGGGTTGCCTCGCCGGCCTGGCAATCCTGCGCGGCGAGTTCGCCAGTGAACAGACAGCGACCTGGCTCGGCTTCGAACAGCCGGCCATCCATGAAATTGTCGTGCGCGTCGTCGAAGTCCTCTCGCCCGTCTGCGCTCTCGTCGTCGCGCTCTTGATGGTCTCGAACGTCCCCTATCCTCATGCGACGAGCAAGATCTTTCGCGGCAAAAAGCACATCGGCCATCTCATCCAAGTTCTGCTGGCCGCCCTGATCCTCTTGATGTTTCGTTCGCTGGCGCCGCTGCTCGTGTTTTGGATCTACGCGTTCATTTTCCCCCTGCGGTCGCTGTTCCTGCGGAACCTGCGTGCCGAGCCGAGTCAAGCGATGCCTACTTCGGACGAACACGCGTCGCACAAGTTGTAACCAATTCACAGATCGCAAGAAATCGCATGTTCACCGGCCTCGTCGAATCTCTGGGAACCGTTCGCGACATCGCCTCCGACGGCGCGGGCGCGCTCCTAACAATTGAGGACACAGGCATCGCCAACGAATTGCCGCTCGGCGCCTCCGTCGCGGTCAACGGCGTCTGCTTGACCGTCGTCTCCGCGGACAAACGCTCCTTCGCCTTCCAAGTCGGCCCCGAAACGCTCAAGCTTACCAACTTGGGCGAATTGTGCCCAGGCATGAGGGTCAACCTCGAACGCTCGCTGCGCGTCGGCGATCGGCTGGGCGGGCACATCGTTCAGGGGCACGTCGATGGCGTCGGCTGCATCGACAAACGCGATCGTCAAGGCGAATGGGAGTATGTCTGGTTCACCTGCGCGGGCGAGCTTCTGCGCCAGATGATCCGCAAAGGCGCCGTCACGATCGATGGCGTCAGTTTGACGCTGGTCGACGTCGAACTCGACCGTTTCAGTGTCGCCCTCATCCCGCACACGATGGCCGTCACCACGCTCGGCTTCAAACAGGCGGGCGAAACAGTCAATCTCGAAACCGATCTGTTCGCGAAGTACGTTTTCAAATGCCTGGAGCAGATGACGCTGCCGGGACGCTGAGCCGCAAGCGGCACAAACGATACAATTTCCACATGGATCCATCGAATCTCTATCCCGCGCCGCGCCAGACGCTCTCGTACTTGCGCGAACTATTCATCGGCCATCGGCTGCATCCCAAAAACAAGCTCGGACAGAACTTCCTGATCGATCTCAATCTGGTCGATTTCATCGTCCGCTCGGCCGAATTGACGCGCGCCGATCTGGCGCTCGAAATCGGCAGCGGCACCGGCAACCTGACCGAGCGACTCGCCAACGAGGCCGGCGCTATTCTCACCGTCGAGATCGACCCCGCCTTCTTCGAGTTGGCCCGCGAAACCGTCCACGACAAGGACAACGTGCGCCTGCTCAACGCCGACGCGCTCAAGAGCAAGAACCAAATGAATCCCGAGGTGCTGACCGCCCTCGACGAGGTGCGCGCCAAATATCGCTCGCAGCGGATGAAGCTCGTCGCGAACTTGCCCTACGCGGTGGCTACGCCGGTGATCTCGAATCTGCTGATCGCCGGAGTCGATTTCGAACGCATGATCGTCACGGTGCAGTGGGAGATCGCGGAGAAATTGGTCGCCCAGCCGAGCACGAAGGAGTACGGCGCGCTCGCCGTGCTAATTCAAGCATTGGCGGATGTCGAAGTGCTGCGAAAACTGCCGCCCACGGTTTTTTGGCCCAAGCCGAAAGTCGATTCGGGCATCGTACGCATTCTGCCGAACGCCGAGAAGCGCAAACTGATCCCGGACGTGCAGCGCTTCCGCCATTTCCTGCGTGACCTGTATTCGCACCGCCGCAAGAATCTGCGCGGCAGCTTGATCAGCTTCACGGGCAATCAACATCAAAAAGCGGTCGTCGACAATACGCTGGCGCAACTCGGCTACACAGGCACGGAACGCGCGGAGACATTATCGATCGCCCAACATCTGCAATTATGCGAGGCGTTTCGAGCCGATTGATGCGTCAACTGTGGATCTGAAACCGATCGGTCGCGTCGAAAGCGTTCGGATAATGAACAATCGTCGGCTCCGCTTGCGTCGCGGGCCAGCTGATGGCGAGCACGTCGAAACGCGCGGCACAGTCGAGCAGCCGGCGGACCTGGAGATAATAGAGAGCCAGCCGCGTCAATCGTTGCTGTTTCTTCACATCAACTGACAGCGCGGCCCTTGTTGGTTCGTCCGATTCCGTCGAACGCACCTCCACGAAAATGACACACCTGTCATGAACGGCAATGATGTCGATTTCGCCGAGATCGCACGAAAAATTATGCTCGATGATGCGATAGCCGAGCTTGCGTAGAAAGCGGACGGCGGCGCGTTCGGAACGTGTACCGAACCAGCGCCGCCACCAGGGATGGGTCGTGAGGGAGAACACGGAGATTGTCCCCCTGGGCGCCGCTTGCGGTTTAGCACGCGCCTGCTTGTTTCAAAACTACGTCGGTTACTCCGGCGCTGGTGTCGCCGGCGGATTGACGGCCGCGGCCTCTGGAGCGCCGGGAACCACAACCTTGCGTTTCCGCTCGCGCAGACGGGTCGCACCCTTGCCGACACGATCGCGCAGATAGTACAGTTTAGCGCGGCGAACTTTGCCCGAACGCTTCACCTCGATCTTGGCGATCTTCGGCGAATTGAGCGGAAAGGTGCGTTCGACGCCTTCCGATTGCACGATGCGGCGCACGGTGAACATCGCGCGCATGCCTTCGCCCTTGCGTGCGATCACGATGCCGGAGAAGACCTGCGTGCGTTCTTTTTCGCCTTCGAGGATCTTCTGGTGGACATCGACCTGATCTCCGATCTCGAACACGGGGATTTTCTTGAGGCCGGGCTCCTCTACCGCAGCCATCAGTTTGTTTTTCATCGCATCACTCCTGTCTGCTTCGTCTGGCGCTCGCAATCGCCAGCGAGCACTAAACGGATTCACTTAGTTTGTATTCCGACTGCGCTGCTCCGATTGCTCCTCGCGCCAACGGGCAATCGCCTCGTGATTGCCGCTCAACAGAATCTCCGGCACTTCCATGCCCTTGAACACTCGCGGCCGCGTAAACTGCGGATACTCCAGGCGTCCCGGCTCACTGTGCGATTCCTCGGTGACGCTGTTCTCATCGCCGAGGACGCCGGGCACGTAGCGGATCACGGTATCGATCACCACCATCGCCGGCACTTCGCCGCCGTTGCAGATGAAGTCACCGATCGAAATCTCGCGCGGCTCGAGGCCGATGCGAATGCGTTCGTCGAAGCCTTCATAACGACCGCACAACAACAGCAAGCGCTTGTGCGTCGCGAGTTCCTTGACGACCTCCTGCGTGAGGCGTTGTCCGCCAGGCGTCAGGAGAATGAGCAGTCCTAACTCGCTTGTCTTTGCCTGCACGCTTTCGACCGCGTCGAAAACCGGTTCGGGCATGATGACCATGCCAGGACCGCCGCCAAAGGGCCGATCATCGACGCTCTTGTGTTTCCCCTTCGCCCAGTCGCGGATGTTCCAGAGATGAATCTCCACGAGGCCGCCCTCGATTGCGAGGTTGAGCAGACTCTGCGTGAAGTAGCCCTGGAACAGATCGGGAAATAGGGTGAGGACGTCGAAACGCATGGTATCAACCCGCCTTTCCCCGTTTAGCACTCGGGCGGCACCGCGCGAGCGCTAAACGAAGAGGCTTAAGTCGCCGCCGGCTCCGCGGGCGGCGCGGCGGCTTTCTGGGCGGCCTCGTCCTCGATGCGTTTGAGGTGCTTGTCCAGGATTGCCTGCACCTTTTCCGAGGGCAACGCGCCGACGCTCATCCAGTACTTGATGCGGTCCGGCTTGAGCGTGATACGCTTTTCCTTGTTGGCGACCATCGGATCGAACGTGCCGAGATCCTCCAGTGTGCGGCCGCCGCGCGGCTGCCGGGAATCGATCGCCACGATGCGATAATAGGGACGATGTTTGCGCCCCATTCTTTTCATGCGAATACGAACAGCCACGATTGCACCTTTCAATGAACGCGGAATATTGGCAGCAGAATAGTATACAAAGTGGCCAACGAAATGGTAATCCCCGTATTCGTTTAGCGCTCGCGTGACGCCAGGCGAACGCCAATCGTATTCACTCAGCGCTTTTTCTTGTCCTGCTTGCGCTTCTTTTTGCGTTCGTCGGCGCGTTCCTTGGCCGTCTTGCGATGGCCGGTGCCGATCTTCTGCTTGGGCATCATCGCGCCAGGATCGAGCATGCCCGCCTTGCCCATGCCCATCAACATCTTGAGGCGGTCGAACATCGACATGTTCGCGATCTGCCTCATGATGACGCGAACCTGGTCGAATTGATGCAAAAACTGCTTGATGTCGTGCGGCTCGGTGCCGCTGCCTTGCGCGATGCGGCGGCGCCGGCTCAGGTCAATGACGTCGGGGTTCTTGCGTTCTTCCTTCGTCATGGCATCGATCATGCCCTGGATGCGCTTGATCGCGACATCGGGATCCTCGCCTTCGGGGATGAGCTCGCCCATGCCGGGCATGCTGCCCATGATGTCCTTCATGCCGCCCATCTTGGCCATCTGCGAAAACTGCTTGCGGAAGTCGTCGAGGTTGAAATCGCCTTTTTCTAGTTTCTTGCGCTGTGTCTCGATTTCTTCCGCGGTGAATTGTTGTTGCGCGTCTTGAGCCTTCTGAATGATGGACCAAATGTCCCCCTGGCCCATGATGCGCGACGCCATACGCTCCGGCGTGAATTCTTCAAGCGCATTGAGCTTTTCGCCGACGCCCATGAACTTGATCGGCACATCCGTCACTTGCTTGATAGACAGGGCCG
>SYHD01000134.1 GCA_005799265.1 Planctomycetia bacterium
GCACGTCGTCGCGGTAGCGGCCGTTCCACTCCGACCAGCGGCCGCCGAAGTGCGGGAAACTGCCGACTTGATAAAGCCCCGCCGCGTCCCACGGCTCGGCGATCAGCTTGGTGTCGCGCAGCAGGCCGTCCTCGGAGATCATCTCGACGATGGGGGGATCGACGAGCACGTTGCCTTTGCGATCCCGGCCAAAGATAGATGCGAGATCGAAACGCAGGCCATCGACGTGCATTTCACCGACCCAGAAACGCAGGCAAGTGAGGATCAACTCGCGGACGATCGGATGGTTGCAATTGACCGTGTTGCCGCAACCAGTGAGATTGAGGTAGTTGCCGCCTGGTCCGAGGAGATAATAGAGCTCATTGTCGAGTCCGCGGAAGGAGTAGGTTCGGCCGCGGTCGTCACCTTCGCCGGTGTGGTTGAAGACGACATCGAGGAAGACTTCGATACCCGCCGCGTGAAAGGCGCGAACCATTTCGCGAAACTCGCTGAGCTGGCCGTGTTCGGGACCCGCGTTGGCGTAGGCGGCCTTCGGCGCGGCAAAGGCGATGCTGTTGTAGCCCCAGAAGTTCTTCAGGCATTCGCCGGTATGTGGGTTTACGAAGACGCAATCGTCCTCATCGAACTCGAATACCGGCAACAATTCGACCGCGGAGATGCCGAGCTTTTGCAAATAGGGAATCTTGTCGATCAATCCCGCGAACGCGCCGGGCATGGTCACGAGCGCCGTCGGGTGCATCGTGAAGCCGCGCACGTGTAGCTCGTAGACGATCGACTCCTCCAGGGGAGTCGTCAGTGGCACATCCTCGCGCCAGTCGTAGGCCCGGCGGAAGTAGAGGCTGCGGCGATGCGACCCGCGCGACGCCTGGGTTCCGTTGAAGTGATGCCCGTTGCAGCCCCAGCGCGTGCCGTCGGCGACCGCAGTGCAGCTCGGATCCAGCAGCACCTGGCTCGGATCGAAGCGATGTCCGCCGCCGGTCGGTCCATCGACGCACCAGCCGTAGCGAAAAACCTTCGGCAAATCGTGGACGTTGATGTGCCAAAGATCGCCGGTGCGGTTCTTGCGCGGGTCGAGCGGGATCTCGGCAAGAACCTCATCCCCGTCGGGGGCTTGAATGACGAGCCGAACGGAGGTGCCATGCCGGCACATGAGGACGAAGTTGATGCCATCCGCGAGCGGCGTCGCGCCCAAGGGCGTCGAACGCCCGCGGGTGGTGCGGTAGGGCGCGGGAGCGGTGATGCGGAGAGCCGATGTTTCCATAATGGTCCGGCAATGCAAGCGGCGTGACGGGAGCGTCACGCGGGAGACGTTAGAGACATGATACCGCAAAATTCGCCGGCGCGAATCGTTTTCCAGTGAGAGGCGGGCGGCGATTCGTTCCTCTTGGTTGCTGCGACGCGGGGCGTCGCACCACATTGTGGCACGACGCTCCGCGTCGTGAACCGAGCCGGTCGCCTCTCCTCACCCCTTGACCTTCAGAAGCTCATCCACCGCCGCCAACACGCGCACCATCCACTCGAAGTCGGTCGGCGCAACGACCACGACGCGGAAACCGTGTTCCTGGCCCTCCATCGCCACGCCTTCGGAATCGTCCACGTGCAGGTCGATGCCGAACGCCGGCGGGTACTTCGACGGCGTGTAGCCGGGGAACTGCGATTTCTTGACATGCAGATCGTGCACGTCCTGATTGACGACGTCGGTCAGCGTCACGCCGAAGCTCTTGAACCAGCCGCGCATGTAGCGCGGCTGGCGGTATGAGGTCGTGTAGATCCAGAGTTCGCATTGACGCGCCAAAAGGGCGCGCATCAGGTCCTTGGTGCCGCGCCGTAAATTTTCGGCATAACGCCAGCGCCAGTACCACGGCACGAAGTTTTCCCTGGGTGTTGGGGCGTCATGCATCACCAGGGTGTCATCGACGTCGAAGGAGATGCGCATGGCGATTATCGTACTACATTTCGATTGCGAAAGAAAACCGCCCGTCACAAGGACGAGCGGCGTGAATTTCGACAGCAGACCATTCGATCAATCATGCTGCTGCGGCACGGCCTGCGGCGCCGGCGCAACGGTCCCCGTGCTGATGCCACGCAAGATCACGCGCGGTCGAACGAGTTCGCCGATCGACACGGGTTCGAGCGTGGTGGCAGCCGATTCATTCCCGGCCAGATCCCGCGCGATCAAACGCAGATGAGCCTGCACGCCGATCTCCTTGGCGGGCGTCCAGCGGTATTCCCCATCTGCTTTCAGACCCTTCGCGATCAGCAGCCACGGACCTTGCGGCGAAGCGGCAAACATCAGATTGACTGGCGTGTCGCCGAGGTTCGCGTCCTTTACGCTCCACTGGATGTACACATTGTGCAGTCCGGCTTCGCGGACGGAATCAATCCTCGTGAACTGGGCCGACGGCTTGCTCAGATCGACTTCGATCCAGCCATCGGGCGCATCGCCCAGGACCGGCGCGGCGCCCGCGACGCCGCGGTTCGTCGTCGCTACCAGCGTGACACCGAAGAGCCCCTCGCCCGGGAGATTGATCTCGAGCGGGCTTTGGCGCTGGGCATCCTCGCCGAGCTTGTGCCAGCTCTTGGCTAAATCCTTGGTGATCCAGATTTCGACCTTGCTGACGCCGCCCGTGCCGACGTTTTCAGTCTGATAGTCGAGGAACACTTTAGTGGAGTTGACGATTTGCCGTTTCACTGGTGCGCGATAGTTGGTCTGCTGCACCGAGTTGTCTTGGAAGCGCGGACCGTCGCTGCCGTCGGGACGCAGGCGCGTCGGCGGCAGTCTGTACGGCGTGGGAGCGGCCGAGGAGATGCCCGGCGACAGCGGCTTTTCAACCACCGGCTTGAGATCGGCGGTCGGCAGCAGCGGTACGCTGTGGATATCCAGAGGCAACGGGGGCGGTGAGTTACGCACCGGCGTTCTGATTTCTTCTGGCAGCACGGGCGCCTTGACTTGCACAGGCTTCCCACCCAACTGATCAAGGTATGCCTCATGCTGAAGGCGGTTGCCTGCCAAATCCGAGGCGCTGACACGAAGCAACCCGGTCCATAGGCAATTCGAAGGAACGCAGTAGACACCAGCAAGCCCGGCCACCGGAACCAGCGTGCGGAAAACCCTGTCACCGCCCTGGAATGTAATCTGTTGTTTGCTCAGATCGAGATTCGCGTCGTGCACCTCGCAACGGATCAGCTGCCCCTCGGACGTGATGCCCAGGTTGGTCAACTCCACCAAGGGCTTCTGCGTGTCGATGACCACGATCAAGCCGGGGCCTTCCCGCTGCACATTCTCCGGCACGCTGCGCCCCTTCCGGTCGACGGTGACCATGGCGAACCAGTACTCCCCGTCGCGCGGCGCCTTGAACTTGAAGGCGTCGCGCGAAATGTCTACCTTCTCGCGCAGCACCCACGGAGCGGCCGCACTCTCCTTCACGTACAGATGGATCTCCTTGAGCAAGCCGCGCTGCCCGGCGTTGATCACGATGGGCAAGCGAATAGTGTTCTCGTTCAAATAATTGCGCGGCGCCCGCGTCTCTTCGGGCAGCGCCTGCGCGCGCACGGTTTCTTGCATGTTGACCGATTGTGCCCGAATTGAATCAAGGCCGTTCCACGCCAGGAGGAGCCCTGTCAATGCCCCGCCGCCCATCAGAAGCTTGCACCCAAGGTTACGAATGCCCATGAGGGATCCCCCTCCCCGTTAATAGAAAACGCGCTCGCCCCGCTGCCGATTCGAGCGCATGAATACCTGCCGATGAGTGAGGAGGCAGATACTGCCAATCGGCAGGACTGTCAAGGGCCATTGCAACGGTTTGCCTCTTGCGGCTTTGCACACGAAAGCGAGTGTCGTTTTGGCAGATATTGGCACAGCGCCAGTGCCTGTGCAAATGATCCAAAATTACGCAACCGAGTGTGTTATTTTGACTTAGGTCACGGGGACCATACGGCATCCCGTTTGCTTACATTGGGATTGCCGATCGATAACACCGATCGCGCGCGGAGGTTCCTTCATGAACCAAGAACGATGCACTGAAAAATCGCTCGCGGCACTGCAATCCGCACAACGCCTGGCTGCCAAGTTCAACCATCAGCAGATGGACGTTGAACACCTGTTGCTCGCGTTGCTCGACCAGGAGCACGGCCTGGCCGCGGCGATTCTCAATAAGGCCGAGATCTCCGTCGATGCCGTCAAGATCAAGCTCCAGCGCGAAGTCGAAAAGTTGCCACGCGTCTCCGGCAGCGGCGGCAACGTTAGCATCGCCGGCCGGCTCAGTCGTCTCCTTGGCGCGGCCGAGGATGAAGCCAAGAAAATGAAAGACGACTTCGTCTCCATCGAACATCTCCTCCTGCCGATGCTCGACGACAAAGGCGCGACCGGGCGCATCCTCAAGGACTTCAAGCTCACCCACGCCAATCTCTCAAAGGCGATTCAAGAAGTGCGCGGCCATCAGCGCGTCACTTCGCAGAATCCCGAAGCGACCTACGAAGCGCTCGAAAAATATGGCCGCGACCTGAC
>SYHD01000135.1 GCA_005799265.1 Planctomycetia bacterium
CTTCGCTGCTGACGAAGGATTGATGCAGTAGATGATTGAGGATGGTGCGATTGAGGGCGGTTTTTTCGCGGTAATCTTCGAGGAAGGCGTCGTAACCTTGACGCGGACGGACGTGCCGATGACATCTTCGCCTTCCTTGACGGCGGTGACCTTGCGGATCTCCATGCGGACGCTGCAATAGAACTTGAGCGCCAGGCCGCCGGAGGTCGTTTCGGGATTGCCGAACATGACGCCGATCTTCTGGCGAATCTGGTTGATGAAGATCATGCAGGTTTTGCTCTTGGAAATGGTCGGCGTCAAGATGCGCATGGCCTGGCTCATGAGTCGTGCTTGCAGGCCAACGTGCGTGTCGCCGATCTCGCCTTCGACCTCGGAACGCGGCACGAGGGCGGCGACGGAGTCGATGACGATGAGATCGACGGCGTTCGACTTGACAAGCATCTCGGCGATCTTGAGCGCCTCTTCGCCGTGGGAAGGCTGGCTTACGAGCAGGCTTTCGAGATCGACGCCGACGCGTTTGGCCCAGGTGGGGTCGAGAGCGTGTTCCGCGTCGATGAACGCCGCCACGCCGCCGTTGCGCTGGGCGTTGGCGATGGCGCTGAGGGCGACGGTGGTTTTGCCACTGGCCTCGGGGCCGTATATTTCGATGATGCGGCCGCGCGGCAACCCCTTGCCGCCCAGGGCGATGTCCAGGCTCAAGGCCCCGGTGCTGATGCCCTGCACGTCGGCGGCGCTGTCGGCGCCGAGCTGCATGATGGAACCTTTGCCGAACTGCTTTTCGATTTGTTGCAGGGCGTTTTTCAATTCACGATCTTGTTCTGCGGCCATCGTTCGTCCCTCCTCAGTCTGGGTATAGGGAGTGTTCTTATGTTAAGTGTACATTAGTTTATATCGTCAGTTCGCTTTCGGGGCAAGAGCTAGCGGCGAATTTTTTTTATTTTGTCGAATTGCGATGACCTTCGCGATTCAACCGGAGTCATTTGGACAAGTTGAGCAACATACGCCAAGCCTGGGCGGAGAATTCTTGAGGCGCGCGACCTGTCAACTTGCGCAGGGCGTAATGTGCCGCGGCATGGCTCGGAGGCGACGTGCCCGCGAGTGCTTTCTCGATCACGGTGGCTTCCTCGGCGGAAAGTTCACGCGTCCGCACGAAGAAATCAAAACGCTGCATTTCGGGCCAGGGTTTGGCGTTTTCGACCTTCATCATCATCGAGAAATCTTGGCGTAAGTAAGTGACGTCGGTACGCACGAAAATATCCGGCGAGTTTCCGCCGTAACCTCCCGCAGACTGAAGCGCTTCGTCGGGCAGCGGCACGCCAACGGTCAGGACGTGTCGAGATACGCCACCCACGTTGGCCGGGGCGTGGCAGAGCAGGCAGTTGCGATGATGATTGACGCGAACCAGTTCGCGCACCGCAACGGACTCCTTGCCGTCGATCGACTGTTTTGCGGGGGCGCGCGGATCGGGTTGCTCCAACACATTGACGAGATCCACGAGCACGTCCTTGTTCTGCGTCTTCACGAGAGCGTCGGCTGCGCGCTGGGAGAGCGCCGGGAGCGGATAACGGAACCCCTGTAGCAGAACGTCGGAGTAATCCTTGGCGGGGCGCGGCTTGAGCGCGTCGATCGCCGCGGCGCGCACGGCGTCTTCGGGAGAGAAGAGAGCAAGTTGCGCGAGCGCACGCGCCGCGTCGGCGTGCTTGATCTTGGCCAGGAAAGGAATCATGTTGATGCGATAGGGCTCGCCGCGCGGGCCGTGCATTTGCATCATCGCGGCCACGGTGGCGCGATCGATTTCAGGCTGAGCGGCCTTGTTTAGGAAGGAATCGACGTCGAACTTGGAGCGAACCAATGCGATGTCGAGGCGCTTCCAGAAAGTCTTCGCCCACGCCGCTTCGTCGGGCACGCTCTCGATTTTGGACGTGCCCTTTTCTTGCTCCGCCACCAGTCCGGTGACTCTTTGCTCCTCGTGAATCTGAGCGAGCGCGTGTTGCGTCTCGTTGACGACTTCCCCGAAGAGCCGGGCATGCTTGTCATCGGAGCGACAATCCTTGCCCATGCGAAACGGCAGTCCGCGCAGGTCGGCGCGATGGGCCAGAAGGGTTTCGATGAAGCCGTCGGGATTCTTCCTGTTGAGATGATTGATCTTGGCGATGACGTGGGCCATCGCTTTTTCGGTGTCCTTCTCGTCCTTGGACATCGGCTCCCCAAACATCAATTCGGGGACCAACGTCAAATCCTCGTTGAGAACGGGCGCCGGTCGCGGCGTTTTCGGCGGCGTCGGCAGCAGGTCCTTCAATGGCGCCTTCTCATCAATGGCGAATGTGTATCGTCTCGGCGAAGCGACTTTCTTGGCGGCGTGAAGCGATTGCTCGGGCATGAGGAAGCACGCCAACGCGATGAGGAGCGCGAACCACGCGACTCGATGCGAAATCATGGCCGATCCTCCTTGGCATAGTTTGAGCGACACGAGCGGTAATCGTACCATTGCGTTGATGTGATCCGCCAGCGAAAAATGGGCGTACGTAACCCGCACTGACGCGGGCAAGTCCCGCGCGAAACCGCAAGCGAGCGACGAGAAATCGTGGCGCGGTGCACGTCCGCGTTTCAGGCCCTTCCAGCCGAGCGTCGATGATTCTGTTCCCGATTTGAAAAATCGTTGCAAGATTAAATATTAAAACATGTTACGGAATTCATCGGGTTACGGATTAGTCCCGGTTCCGCGCCAAAAAGCCTGTTTTTTTATACAAAAACCCTGACGCGGACAAGGGATGGTCTCGCCTCTTCGGAAAATCACGGACGCAGCGACTTTTTGCCGCCAGCGCGATTCAGTTTTCCCACCAGACGCTAAAGGCAGGTCAATGTGGCGCGGAATCATCCCAGGGTCATCGTGTTGACGGGCGTTACCCGTGGTCTTGGCATGGCGATGACGGAAAAGTTCATCGAACTTGGTCATACGGTGCTCGGCTGCGGGCGCTCGCGCGACGTGGTTGAAACGCTGCGCGTGCGTTTTCGACCCCCGCATGATTTCGCGGCGCTCGATGTCGCGCTCGAAAGTCAAGTCGAGCCGTGGGCGGCCCGGCTGCTGTCGAGTCATGGCGTGCCCGACCTTCTCATCAACAACGCGGGCATCATCAATCAGAACGCGCCGCTCTGGCAAGTGCCGGCCGATGAATTCGACCGGCTGTTCGACGTGAACGTGAAGGGAGTCGCCAACGTGATCCGCCATTTTGTGCCGGCGATGATCGCGCGGAAATCGGGACTCATCATCAATTTCAGCTCGACCTGGGGGCGTTCCGTAGCGGCGGATGTGGCGCCTTACTGCGCGAGCAAATGGGCCATCGAAGGCCTGACCCTGGCGCTAGCGGAAGAATTGCCGCGCGGCATGGGGGCGATTCCGCTGAACCCTGGCATCATCGACACGGACATGCTCCGCAGCTGTTTCGGCGGGGCGGCGAGTCGGCATCCGTCGCCGGCGAAGTGGGTCGAGAAGGCGGTGCCGTTCATCCTGGCACTGAATTCACGCGACAATGGCAAACAGATGACCATTCGTTAGCATCGTCTTTGCCGTTTGGCGCGGCTCAATCCGCGGTGAAGCAAATACGCGCGCCGATAAAGATGTAACGGTGATCGGGCGAGAGCCAGTGGCGATAGGCAGCGCGGCAGTAGTCGAGGGAGTTGCTCCAGGAGCCGCCGCGCAACACGCGAATGTCGGGGACGTTGCCCAGGGCAGCGCCCGCCAGGTGGACGCCCGTTTTCCGCGGTCCCTGGGGATCGACGACGTTCCCTTGCGGATAATCCGCATAGTGGTCCCAGCACCATTGCCAGACGTTGCCGTGCATGTCATGTAGGCCCCAGGCGTTGGCAGGAAACGTGTTCACCGGTGTGGTTTTACTGCGAGGTTTTCCTTTCTTGGCCAGCTGGCTCATGAAGTTGCCGTTGTAATTCGCCAGATCCGTGGAGATCGGCGCCCCAAAGTGGAATGGCGTCGTCGTACCGGCGCGGCAGGCATATTCCCATTCCGCCTCGGTGGGGAGCCGGTAGGGTTTCTTATCCCTCTCGCGTAATTTCTTGATGAACACCTGGCAATCATTCCAGGAAATGGTTTCGACCGGGAGGTTCTTTTCGCCCTGGAAACGGCTCGGATTCTTGCCCATCACCTCTTGCCATACTTCTTGGGTCACGGGGTAAATCCCCATGTAGAACGCCTTGGTCAGCGTCACCTTGTGCAGCGTTTCGTCGCTGTTTCGCAGTAACTCCTCCCTCGGACTACCCATCATGAATTCGCCTGGGGGTATCAAGACGAATTTCATGCCCAGGGAATTGACGTAGGACTTGGGCGAGTCTTTCGGCTGTGCCTGCATGATGCCATCGCCAGCAGCGGTGGCCAGTACCGCTGCAAGGACAACCAGGCAATGGCGAAACATGGATCAGCCTCCTGGGGAAGAGACTCCGTTTGGGTTGCTCTTCCGACACAATCAAATATGCGCTGGAAAGCAACATCCTGCGTCCAGGAGGCCATGTAAGCATGAATTCAAGATCGTCTCTGAACCAAACGACCGCCACGGCCGCAACAATCCGTCCTTGACGCCGATCGGGAATAATCTCTATGACGCGCAAGAGCCGCGCGGCGTCTCCGGCCTATCCTCGCTGTTGGCGAGGACGAGAAAACCAAAAAAGGGCTTTGGTGCCCAGCCACGAATCACCCTTGGCGCAAAGGCTTCAAAAAGAAGGCACAGGGAAATGTAATCGGACATTTCTAATGAAGCCAAAATGAGGACGTTTCAATTGCGGTATGACATTTTACGCGCTAACCCCTTGAATTTCCGTCAAGAATAGCGGATGATGGCGAGGAATCATTCGCTTCTCCCAGTCTTCCCGAAACCGCGTGCGTAGTGCGTCTATGCCGGCACCGACCACCATCGATGGCTTCCTTGAACTCGGCTTCAAGAGCGGTCTGCTCGAACGCGCGACCGTAGACGCCTCCCGTCCCACATGGGCGCGCGACGGTGTCACGCCGCAATCGCCCAAGGAGCTTGCCGACGTTCTCATCCAGCAAGGTTTGCTCACGCACTTTCAGGCCGAGAAGCTCGTCGCCGGGCGCTGGCGTGGCTTTCTCATCAACGACAAATATCGTCTGCTCGAACGGCTCGGCGCCGGCGGCATGGGCGCGGTCTATCTGTGCGAGCATGTCTTGATGGGCCGCAAGGTCGCCCTGAAGATCCTGCCCGTGCAGCAAGCCGAGGACCCGGCGTCCCTCGCGCGTTTCTATCGTGAAGCCCGCGCTGTCGCCCGGCTCGACCATCCCAACATCGTCCGCGCCCATGATATCGATAACGACGACAAGCTGCACTTCCTGGTGCTCGAATTCGTCGACGGCTGCAACCTGCACGACTTCGTGCGCCGCAACGGCACGCTCGCGCCGCAGCGCGCCGCCAATTACATTCGCCAGGCCGCCCTGGGCTTGCAGCACGCCCACGAGGCCGGGCTGGTCCATCGCGACATCAAGCCGGGCAATCTGCTCGTCGATCGGCAAGGCGTCGTCAAGCTGCTCGACATGGGTCTGGCGCGTTTCTTCCACGAGGACTCGCCAGCGTTTATCAAGGAATACGAGGTCGGCTACATCATCGGCACCGGCGATTACATCGCGCCGGAGCAGATCGTCGATAGCCGGGTCGATATCCGCGCCGACATCTACAGCCTCGGCGGTGCGATGTATTATTTGTTGACCGGCAAGAGCCCGTTTCAAGAAGGAACCAACGCCCAGAAGATCATCTGGCATCAGGTACGGCATCCGAAGTCGCTGCGCACGCTGCGGCCCGACGTGCCCGAGGAACTGGTGCGCGTCTTCGAGAAGATCGTCGCCAAGGAACCGGGGCGGCGCTATCCGACGCCGATCGAGCTGGCGCAGGCGCTGGAGCCGTTCACTGACCCGATCGTGCCGCCGACCCTGGAGGAGATGCCGGCGTCCGTGTTGAATTCATGCCAGCGGCCCCTCAGCCAGGCGATGCAGGCGACCTCACAGGTAACCCCCGGCACGAAACAGGAAGGTGTGATCCTGCCGAGTGCCGCGCTATCGCGTCCCGCCATAACGCCGCCGATCAGAAGGAAGAATCCGCCGACGAATGGATAGCTGTCGCTAGCCCAGTTACATCTTCGCTTCCATACCCAACAACTTCATTTTGTGATAAAGGTTTGGCCGATGCAGCCCCAAGAGCTTGGCGGCCTCGCTGACGTCCCCCTTGCCATTGTGTGGACACAGGGAGTGTCTTCAATGTTTAGCCCCGCCTCGCAGAGGCGGGGGGGCACCGGACATATGCGCCCGCCCGCCTCTGCGAGGCGGGGCTAAACGGTAGGGACTTCAGCGCAACAGCCAATTGACGACGGCGACGGCATCCGATTTCGCGTCGCTGCGCTGCAAGCGATCCGCCTTGCCCGCGGCTTGATACGCGGCTGTCAGCTGCGTCGCCAGGCCCGCGCCCTTGGCGTTGTGCAGGTAGAGCTCGTTGGGTGCGATCGTACTCGCCAGCGTCAGGAGTCCGCCGTACTTGAGGGCGCCGGGGAGCATCATCTCGTCGTCGAAGTCCTTGACCTGCTCGAAGCGGAAGCCGTTGACATCCGCCGCCGTCCGTGACACGACATCGCCGCACAGGCCGCGCGCCAGCACGACCCACGGGCCGGCTTTCTCGAAGCCGACGAGATGGATCGTCTTCGTTTTCTCATACGATTTCACGAGCGCAACCGTCGTCAGGATGTCGTGGACACGCTCGGCGACCAGGGCGCGGTTGTACCCGTAGAAGTAGCCGGCATAGGCGAGCTTGCTGACAGTCATGTTCGTCGTCGGCCGTTCCTCCTTGCCGGTGGGTCCGGTGCGGAAGAGATCGACCGCGAGAATCCCGGCTCCTTTGTCGATGATCGCTTGCGCCGCCGGCACGAGCTTTTCATTTTTCCACAGGCTCGTGATGCCTTCCGGATGCACCCAAATCACGCCGCGGCCGTCGAAATTCTTGCCGCTGACGATCAGGATCTTGACGTGCTCGCCTTGCCCCTTGCGACTGATCGTCATCGACCGCGTATTGAGGCCGGCCTTGACGACCTTTTCGCCGGGTTCCACGAAATCGATATCGCTCGCCGCGGGAAGTTGATCAGTCATCATCGCCCGCAACGCCGCGTGCTCCATCTTCTGAAAGGCGGCCAGGCTGGCCGCGTCCTTCGGCGTCGCGGCCAGCAACTGCTTCTCCTGCGCTTCCGTCAAAGTCCGTTTGAGCGCGACCGCAGTGGCGGCGTCGGCCGGCAGCGGGTGCTTGTCATCATAAACCGACAGCAGCTTCGGATCGACCGGCGCGAACGGCTTCTCCTTGATCGCGCCCGTCACGCCGAAGTTAAGATGCTTGTTGAAGAAGTCGTACATCACCTCGCGGCTCGGCTGATTGTAGTTGTGCGGGAAGCTGAGGTGCTTCGCCATCACCTTGTCCTCGGCGCCATACATCTTGTAGATCTGCTTGAGCTCGGGCAATCCCTTCTTCTCGATCTCGACGGTCCAGTCGTTGGCGCCGGTCATGCCCAGGGGACGCGGCGCGATCAGGGCGGACAGTTCGATGTTGGCGGTGCCTACGCGCAGATAGGAAGTATTCTCGCAGATGCAGCCGCCTTGCATGCTCGTGGACACCATGACGGCCGGGAACGACGCGGCAACACGATCATCGACGGCGGCGAGGACGAACGACTGCGTGCCGCCGCCCGACGCGCCGGTGACGCCGATGCGCGTGGGATCGACTTCGGGGATGGTCAGAAGGAAATCGACCGAGCGCACGCAGTTCCAGGTTTGCAGGTTCATGAACGTTTGCAGACGAAGCTGGGCGTCGACGTCCTTGAAGCCGTCGCGATGCGTGATCTGCATGCTGTCGGAGTTGCCGACCATGTCGAGATGGAACACGACGCAGCCGAGTCGGGCGAGCATGGCACAGCCGGCTTGATGGAAGAACTTCGAGCTTTCCTCGGTTGCCTCGGCGCCGGTCTCCTTGTCCTTTTTCCAGGTATTGGCGGTTGAGAGCCGAGCGTTCGACCAATGTCCGTGCGTGTAGAGCACGGCGGGGCGTTTGCCCGTCTTGCCCTTCGGCCGATACAGATTGCCTGTGACGTAATGGCCGGGATGGCTGACGAAGAAGACCTTTTCGACGGTGTAGTCGTCGCGGTCGATCTTGCCGTGGATGACGGCATTCATCGCGACTTTCTCCGGCAAGGGCCACATGCCTTGCGAGACGAGGAGTTGCTCCTTGAGGACAGATTTGCGTGCCTCCCAGGCGTCTTTGGTCGCGGGCGGGTCCCACGGAAAATACTTGAGGTTGTAGTGCTTCGGCGGCGTCGTCAGGCGTTTGTCCTTGTCCTGGGCGACGAGGGGTAACGCGCCGAGCGCGACGAACAGTGTCGTGATGAGGATGCGATTCATGAGAGTCCCCCGTATTTGCCGCCGGCGGCGTCGCGTGAGCGCTAGACCGCCAGCGGCGTGGATCATAGCGCTTTCAAGACGATGTTGCGAAATTCGACGCGTTTGTTGTAGCTCTGAAAACCGATGTGGCCGTCCTTGCGCAGGATGCCGGGATGCTTCTTGGCGTGTTCTTTCTCGTAGTCGGCGAGATTGGCGTCGACGAGCGTTTCGCCGTTGTTGATGATGGTAATTTGCCGGCCCTTGGCGATGACAGTCATCTTGTTCCATTCGCCGACGGGCCGATTGTTGATTTTCTTGGGCGGCACGACGTTATAGATGGCGCCGGTGTTTTGCCAGTTTGCCAGTTTGCCCGGCCAGCCTTCGTCGTCGATGAGCTGGATTTCCATGCCTTGATAGGCGGGATCGCCTTGAAGGGGCGAGCGGATGCCGACGCCGCTGTTGCCTCCTTTGGGCATTTTGTATTCGAGGCGGAGCTCGTAGTCGCCGTACTGTTTCTCGGTCATGAGCCAACCGCCGCCGCCCTTGTCGCAGAAAATGGCGCCGTTTTCGGCGCCCCAGACTTTCAGATTGCCGGTCGATTTCCAGCCCGTGAGATCTTTGCCGTTGAAGAGCGCGTCGAAGCCCTTGGGCGGATCGCCGCCGCCAAGAAGCGGGGCGCCGAGGAGAAGAAGCGCGGTTGTGGTGAGAAGAGTCGTTTTCATGGCGTTCATCCCGTGCATGTGTGGCGATTCGTTTCAGATGATTAAACTCGCAACGCTATCAAAACGCCACAATAAAATCGCCAGTTCCCGGTGATTGCCACCGACGAAGGTTCGACACAATTTTCTTGGTTGGGAATTATTGTTTTTACTTTTCGCCGCGGCTCCGCTAGACTGCAGGGTGTCATTTTTCCATCTGCGCGCGGAGTCCAATCATGTGTCTTCCTCCTTCGAGGATGCGATCCGCTTTCACACTGATCGAGATTCTGGTGGTCATCGCCATCATCGCCATCTTGATCGCGATTCTGGTGCCGGCCGTGCAGAAAGTGCGCGATGCGGTGGCGCGAACTCAGTGTCAAAACAACTTGAGGCAATTGGGGATGGGGTTGCACGGCTATCACGACGCATTCAAGAAGTTCCCGCCTGGCCAATACAATCCGCTCGGCCGGGATGCCAATCCCTTTAACCGCTCGTGCTGGATGCAGCCGCTCCTGCCGTTTGTGGATCTACTTCCCAGCTACGAACTGTGGAGTCAGTGGGGCGTGACTTATGCGACCCAGATCCCAGAAAACTGGAATTCCCAGGCAGTATTCCTGTGCCCCGCGGACCCGACCCGAGGCAAGAACGTCACCTATTACCACCGCAATGGAGGAGGTTCCAGCGGCGGCAGCCCTCAGAATTCACAAGGGGCGCACGGCAACTATGTCCTGTGTGCCGGCAACACCACCTTCGGCACCACCGGCGGCGGCCTCAACCTCAATGGACTCTTCTATCCTCTTTCCACGACCTGCCTCAGCAATATCAGCGATGGCTCGTCCAATACCCTCATGGGCAGCGAGATCATCCTGACACACGATTCAGCCTCGAGAGATGATTTGCGCGGCCGATATTACAACACATGGGAAGGCAATGTCCTTTTCAGCACCCTGTACCCGCCCAATACACTCGTTCCGGACCGCTCGAGTTATTGCGTCAATACCAACCCCATGGCTCCCTGTTCGAGTGGCTCTGACAACTTGGTGCAGTCCGCGCGCAGTTTCCACGGCGGCGGCGTCAATAGTCTTTATGCCGATGGCGCGGTCCGCTTTACCTCCAACACGATCAACGCCACTGTCTATCAAGGTCTCGGTAGCCGGGACGGCAGCGAGGTCGTCAGTCTGCCGTGATTGGAATTTCGCCATGAAACGAACAACGCTCGCCCTGAGCCTGGCCCTGTTTCTCGGTTGCGATTCCGGTCCGCGCATGCACGAGGTTTCCGGCACCGTCACGCTGAATGGAGCCCAGCCTTTGCCGGACGGGGAGATCCTATTTGAGCACGTACCGACCCCCACGGAGTCTTACGGCCCCGATCATGGCCGAATCAAGGACGGCCGGTTCCGTCTCAGGGTCAAAGAGGGCAACCACCTGATTCGCATCACTGCCGATCAGCCAATTCTCGACACGAAAAATATGTACGGCGAACCGCTCACGAAAAACTACCTTGCCACAAGATACAATCAGGAGACCACGCTGACCGCCGACGTCGGTGTCGGAAAAACCACTTTCACTTTCAACGTCGAATCCGCGCCGTAGCAACTCGGTTACGGGCACATTCCCGATGCGGTACGAATGAAACTGCCGAGGCGGCATACAGCGCGAACGCAGGCAGGTTTCCGTTGATGGGAGTTGGATGTATGCTGTCCCCATGAAAATCATCGACATCAAGATCACGGGCCTAGCCGGCGGCACCGTCGAAGGCGGCTGGGCGGACGAACTCAAGCCCGAAGACGACGTCCACACCATCGTCGAAGTCCTCACTGATGAAGGACTCACCGGCGTCGGCAGCGTCTTCACGTCGAAGTCGCTCGTCGAAGGCGCTGTCAAGCTGCTGCGGCCCTTCCTCATCGGCGAACGGGCCGACGAGCCGATGCGCGTCAGCGAACGCCTGCGGCAATCCACCTTCTGGCAAGGCCGCGGCGGGGCCGTCGAACACGCCATCAGCGGCATCGATATCGCCCTGTGGGATCTGTTCGGCAAAATCTGCAACCAGCCCGTCGCGCGCCTCCTCGGCGGCTGCTATCGCGACAAGATCAAACCCTACGGCTCCATCCTCTTCGACGAGCCGGCCAAACTGCGCGACAAATTGCAAGCCACGGTCAGTCGCGGCTTCAAGGCGATCAAGCTCGGCTGGCGTCCCTTTGGCCGGCGCGACGCCAAGACCGACGAGCAGCTTATTCACACCGCGCGCGACACCGTTGGGCCGAACGTCGAGCTCATGGTCGATGCCGGCGGCAGCGAGCAGTTTTGGCCGCACGGGTACAAGTGGGCGCTGCAGACGGCAAAGATGCTGGTCAACTACGACGTGGTCTGGTTCGAAGAAGCGTTGCCGCCGGACGATATCGAGGGCTTCATCGAGCTGCGCCGCCACGCCCCGCTGCCGATCGCGACCGGCGAGTGTTTGACGCGCCGGCAAACGTTCCGCCCCTGGCTAGAGCGACACGCCGTCGATGTCATCCAGCCCGATTGCACCAAGTGCGGCGGCATCAGCGAAGCGATCCGCATCGCCTGGATGGCGTATGAGCACAACATCTGGTACGTCCCGCACGGCTGGAACACCGCGATCGGTCTGGCGGCCGACTTGCAGTTGGTCGCGGCGGTACCGGTGGCGCGTTACGTCGAGTACCTGACGCCGACGCCTTACATCGATGAGCTGATCACCGTTCCGTTCAAGCCGGACGCGGAGGGGTTCTTGCGGATTCCAGAGAAGCCGGGGTTGGGGATCGAGTTGAATCGGGATGCGCTCAAGCGATATGGGGTGTGATTTCCCGCTGCAGGGCCTTGCATCGTGGCAGGCAAATCAAGCGCTATGCTCAGCTGGCCGGTCCTTTGTCTCGCCCGGCTATCTTGAAAATCCTGCTGATGAACATTACCGCACAAGCACACAAGCCGACGTACGGACCCATGACTCGTATACCCGCAGAAGTGTAAGTGTTAGCGTTGACGTAATAGGCAAGGGCATCTTTTGCGTGAAGACAAATCAACACCACCAATCCGATCAGTAGGAGCATCTCGATCAAGCTAACCGCCATGATGCCCCTCTTCATCCACGCGGTACTCAACGAAAGAACGATGATGCCGATTCCCATGGCTGCTGCAGCCTTCGCTTCCTCCTGTGCGGCAAACGCCATGTAGGTTATTTCCTGACGCCTGCCGTCTCGATAAATGCGTAACACGCCTTCCCATGGAAGAAAGAGGCCGCCAACAAAGGCGGTTGCTCCGAGGAAAAAAAGAATGTGCGCGGCCAGTTTCATGTCAGCACCAGGTATTGGCGAACCACAAGCGGCGCCAGTTCACAGGAGTTTCATGACTGATCGTAGTCGGTATATGATAACATGAATCGCCGGGAGGATGAACCTATGAATCGCTTGTTCCGCATACTCAATTTTTCGCTGACATCGACGTCCATCGATCTCTGGCTGCTGCGCGTGGCAAGTTGGTCGGTGGGCGTCGGCGTCCTGGTCTTGGTGGCGTTGGCGCTGCCCCGACACGCCGCCAATGCAACGGAACTTTCTCTCGGCCTGGGACTGGCTGTATTGAATTGCCTGATCTCGGTGATGTACGGCGGTCTGTCTCATCGAGTCCAGTCGGCTGCTTTGAGGATGAAGATACCCTGGCGCGTGCGCATGTGGGAATGGTGCAGTTACGCGCTCGGTTCGGCCATCCTGATTCTTGGCATGTGGTTCACATCCACGCTGCCGCTTGGCCGGGCAGGGTTCATTAGCGCCTTCCTGCTGATTTTCGCCATGACGTTGGCCACGTTTAGCGTGGGGTTGCTGTTCACGCTCAGCCGCGGCGATTTTTCGCGTACGGTCCCTTCATCAAGCTCCGAAACGACAGCGCCACGATCGTAGGGCCAATTGCCCAGCGACCGTGGCGAAAACGCCGCATTGCCGGCGAGCCGTCGTTCTTATTCGACGCACTACCAATTCCACGCGGGCAGATCGCCCTCCAACTCGAAAGTCACGCCGTTGCGGGGGGCGTTGCTGGCAAGCCACTGCGCGATGGCCTTGAGGTGAGCGGTGTTCGCGGCACTGCCCGGGGCTGGCGGCTTGGGCGCGTTGGTTTCGAGGCCCGGCCGATTCGTCTGGACGAATTCGTACACCCGTGCGGGCAGCGCCGTTGTGCCGACCGACTGGAATGCGTTGCCGACCGCGACTTCAGTGACTTCTCGATTGCCATGGTCGGGTCCGCGGTCCGAGGACTCTGTCCTGGAAACCGTGCCCGCTGCGCCGACCCGCACGCTCAAGGTCCAGTTGTCGAGGAAGCCGCCGTCGAGACGGTAGTTGTCGCGCACCTCGAGTTTCCACCGGCCGTTGGGGCTCTTGCCGTTCAATGCCGACAAAGAGGCGTAGGGTCGGAACGAGCCGGTGAACGGTGCGGCGGAGGAGGCGATGCCGACGCTGGCGGCGCTGTCAAAGGTCGTGTTGACGAGGTTGTCGCCGCTGCCGCCGTGGCGATTGAACAGGATGATGCGCGTGCCGTCGGGAGCGATCAACGTCAAGCGTAGGTCACTGACGTAGGTGTGGAGAATGTTGACCTTCACATCGACGTCTTGAAGCGTGCCGGACAAGCCCGCCACGTTGATGCTGGAGGTGACGGTCGAGGCAACCCTTGAGCTGATGGTGACGTTGGCATCGTTCGTGAACGACTTCTGCGTATTGCCAGGGTTGACTGTGACGCTCGCGGTGGCGGACGCGCTGCCGCCGTGCCCGTCGCTGATGCTGTAGGTGAATGAACCCGTGCCGGTGAATCCCGCATTCGGCGTGAAGACGACGGAATTTCCGGAGATCACCGCGCTGCCATTGACGAAGCTGCTGACGCTGGTGATGGTCAAGGCATCGCCGTTGGCGTCGCTGTCGTTGGCGAGGACGTTGACGGTGACGGGCGTGTTGACCACGGTGGTGGCGTTGTCGGCAATGGCGACGGGGCCGACGTTGCCCGTGCTGCCGCCGGTGTAGGCTTGAACCGTCCCGGTGATGCGATAGTTGCCGAGGCTGGCATAGTTCGTGAAGCCGGTGGTGAGCGGATCTCCCTTGCCGGTGCCGATGACCTTGAGGAAGTATTGGCCCGCCGTTGGCAGCGTGAAGCTGACCGACGCGTTGAGCGCGCCGACGGGATTGACGGTGGTCAGCAGAGTGCCGGCGGCGTCATACAGATCGGCGCGCACGGCCAAGTTCGGGCCGAGCGTCGTGGGGTCGACGTTGAGCGCGATCGTGCCCGCATTGGACCAGAATGAGAAATAGTCGGCGTCCGTATTGCGTTCGATGATGCCATAGGTCGCCGAGACGGCCGATGAACCTTGCGGCAGCAGCGAAAAAGCGCTGGCCTGGGTGCTGCCGTAATCGTCGGAGCGATAGCCGAAGCCGTTCTGCGTGGTGATCTTGGTGAGATCGTCTTCGAGGTTGTTGGCGCCGGCGTATTCCCCTTTGCTCCACTGGGTGACATTGGGATTGTAGGAGGCGCCCATGATGGGCCCCCAGGAGGTGACGCCGGAACCGTGGCCGCCGTAATATCCGAGAGTGGCCGTACCGTCGTGGCCCAGGCCGAGCGAATGGCCGGCCTCGTGCGTGGCGGCTTCAGCGGCGCCCTTCTCGCCGACGTTGAAAACGTAGACGGGAGTGTCGGTGCTGAAGTTGAACGAGGTGATGTACGCGACGCCGCCGGAACCGGGCGCCGGCTGATCGTTGCCGGTGAAGACGACGCGGATGCCCCAGCGGTCGTCGGTCGTGCCCACCTTGCGCAGCGCTTCGACGCCGGGATCTTGCGTGGTGACGTTCACATTGAATGGCGCGTAGTCTTCCGCGACGCGGGCCCAGATCTTCTGAATGATCTGCTGTTCGGTCGTGGTAAACGACGCCCCGTTGGCGGAATAGTCCCAGGCCGGGCTGACGATGTTGTCCCAGCCGGTGCCATAGACGTCACCGTTGGTGTGGCCATCGAAATCGAGATAGATGGTGTGTTTCGCGCTGGCATTGCTGCTCAGCTGAAAGGTCTGGGCCAGATCGTAGACGCCGCCGCCGATGTCCCACAGTGTCGCGGCCGACATGACCTGGCGCTCCTCCAGGCGCTCAACTTCCAGGCGTGGCCTGGCGCCTGCCCGTTTTTTCGATGTGCGACGCGCGCCGATGCGCGTGGTCCGGCCAAAGCCGAAAAAATTCAACATGCGCAGAATCTCCGCTGGGGGATGCCAATCAAGGTATTGTGGATTCGAGGGGAGAACTGATGGATATCTCTATCCGTGATCAATCATAGACCAGCATTCGTCGGATGACAAGCGGGCGATGGAAAAATTTGGCAGAAACAGGAATGGTTGACGCAACCCCATCATGTAAGTGGACGAGCGTGTGGGAACGGAAGAAGCGACTGGGTGTGGCGCAGAATGACAGATTGATGTCCGTCAGGCTATCGTTCTTCCTGATGTCGCGCGGCGGTCCCGTCTTATGGGATTAATTTCCTTGGCGAGGGACAACCATCGGCGGATGCTCCAGCTGGTCCGGCCCGTCCAAATAACACGGGATGGCTTCGCAGATATTGGCGAGCTTTGCCTCCATGGTGTCGCCTTCGCTTATACAACCGGATTGCGTGAATGCAACGATCCGGGCAGGCCGGCCTCTTGACACGATTAGACCGATCAGACTAAAATCATACTAAGCGGTCTATTGCGTCAAGCCGCCGATGCTTCCTTGCGAGCGCTACACGAAAATCCATGCACAACGGGCACGTTACCATCGCCGAGATTCGCCGGGCCGAGATCGTCAAGGCGGCCGCTGCTGTCATCGCCGAGCAGGGGATTCAGCGTCTGTCGCTGTCCGAGATCGAAGCCAAGGTCGGCATGAGCCGCGGGCAGTTGACCTATTATTTCAAGGCCAAGGAAAATATCCTGCTCGCCGTCTTCGATCACATGCTGGAACTCATGGCGAAGCAAAACCCGGAGGCCGAGTTCGATAAGCTCGACTGGCTCGAGATTGTCCGGCAAATCTTGCTCCTCGTCTTGCAGGATCCGCCGGCCCATCCGGAGTTTCTGACGCTGGAGTACACGTTCCTGTCGCAGATCAACCATCGCGACGATTTTCGCCGCAAGCTCGCGGAATTGTACGCGAACTGGCGCCGCCGCAGCGCCAAGGCGCTCCAGCGCGATCTCAGGAAGCGGCCGGCCAAACGGCGCGTGTCGCCGCGCGCGTTGGCAACCGTGGTGCAGGCGATCTTTCACGGTTTGGCGATGCAGCGCGCGGCCGATCCGCAATCAATCGACACGCGCGAAATTGTGCATCTTTGCCTCGACATGCTGGGTACATACTTGTGGGTTCCCGGAAAAAAAGAGCGACGAAAAACCGCGCCTCGCAACGATAAGATTAGGGTGCCACATGAACGAATCCGGAAGTAACACGCCCGCGCAAGCCCCTGCGGAGACGCTCAACGATCGCGTGCGTTCGCTGCGGCTCCCCGAGTCGGAAGACGCCAGCGCCTCGCCGTGGTTGTCGTGGCTGCCGTGGGCGCTGTGCGGCGCCCTCGTCTGCGTGTCGGCGTTTTTCGCCATGGAAGTTTTTGCGCCCATCGATGAGGACACGCTGAAGAAGCTCGCCGCGGAGCGCGGTCTTGATTTCGGCAAGGGGGATGCCCGCGGCCCCGGCCTGGCGAACCTCACGATCCCCGGTATGGCCGACTCGGCCGCGACGGAGATTTCGCTCGAATCGAAGGGCTACATCGTGCCCATCCGCCTCATTCAAGTCAGCCCAAAGATCGGCGGCACCGTCATGAAACTCAACGTCGAAGAGGGCAAGGAAGTCAGCCAAGGTTTCGTGCTCGCCGAGCTTGAAGACATCGAGTACAAATCGGAGTACGATCGGCACGTCGGCGTGCAAAAATCAATGCGGGCCCGGCTCGGCAAACTGCACGATTATCGCGAAGAGGAGACGCTACAAGCCAAGGCCGAGCTTGATGACGCGATCTCGCAGCGCGACAAGGCGCAGTCGGTTTTCAAACGCTATATCGGCCTCAAGCAGCGCGGCGCCGCCGCGCCGGAGGAATTCGAGAGTGCGGAGAGCAGCTACAAGTCGATGGAGTCGCGTGTCAAGAGTTCCCAGTTGAAGTACGATCTGCTCAGGAAAGGCCCGCGCGACGAGGAGATCAAGGGCGCCCGCGCCGAGATCGAACAGGCCGAAGCGGACTTGCGCAAGGCCGAATGGCGCTATAACAATACCAAGGTCGAGGCGCCCATTAACGGCGTCATCTTGAGCAAGAAGACGGAGGAAGGCAACATCGTCAATCCGTCAGCGTTTTCCAACGGCCTGTCCGCCAGCCTGTGCGAGATGGCCGATCTCTACAAGATGGAGGTCGATCTCTCGATTGCCGAGCGTGACATCGCCAAGGTGTTCAAGGACCAGGATTGCCGCATCCGCGCCGAGGCGTTCCCGAACCGCATCTACACGGGGCACGTATCGCGCGTCATGCCGATGGGCGATCGCGGCAAAAGCGCGGTGCCGGTGCGCGTGATCATCGACTTCCCGGCGCGCGACGTAAAAGGCCAACCGTTGCCGATGGAGAAACAAGGCGAGTACCTGCGGCCTGAGATGGGGGCGATCGTGACTTTCCTGAATCGCAAGAAGTAGCTATCCGCTATCAGCCAGATACTGAATGCTGATAGCTGAAGGCTGAGGACTGCAAATGGCGACGACTCCGATCATGCAGGTTCGCAATGTCACGAAATCGTTCACGCGCGGCGGCGAATCCATCACCGTCTTGCGCGATCTGAACCTCGAGGTCGCGGAAGGCGAGTTCCTCGGCATCATGGGCCCGTCGGGGTCCGGCAAGACGACGATGCTCAATCTGATCGCCGGGCTCGATAAGCCCAACCGCGGCGAGGTCTGGATCGGCGCCCAGTGCATCTCGAAAATGTCCGAATCGCAGCTCGCGAAATGGCGGACACGCAACATCGGCTTCATCTTTCAGTTCTATCATTTGCTGCCGGTGCTAACCGCGTACGAGAACGTCGAACTGCCGCTCTTGTTGTTGCCGCTCAGCGCGCAGACTCGCAAGAATCAGGTACTCAACGCGCTCGATTTGGTGGGCCTGTCGGATCGACTGCACCATCGGCCCGGGCAACTCTCCGGTGGACAGCAGCAGCGTGTCGGCATCGCTCGCGCTATCGTCACGGATCCGACGCTGATCGTTGCCGATGAACCGACCGGCGATCTCGACGCGCGCTCGGCGGTCGAGATCCTGAACTTGATGGGCGCCCTGCAAAAGAGCATGAACAAGACGATCTTGCTCGTGACGCACGACCCGCACGCCGCCGAGCGAGCCCAGCGCGTCGTCCATCTGGAAAAGGGGCAGCTTCTCGAATCCGCCCAGATGGAGGCGGCGGGGCTGGCGCTGCCGACGGCTATCAGCACGGGAATTCAACCCCATGCTCCCCTCGCCCCCGGTACCCCGGGGGAGAGGGGCCGGGGGTGAGGGAAGGACAACAAGCCGCTTGCGGCTTAGCGCTCGCAGTCAAAAAACGGAAACAAGCATCTCAACCCCGCGAGCTGTAAGCCGCCAGCGGTAAGAGGGATCTCATGTTCACGCGTCTCTACGGGCAGATGGCGGCCGATTGGGTCAATGTCGCCGCGCTGATCTTCGCGGTCGTCATCGTCGGTCTCGGCGCCGCGTATGTCGGCATCTATCCGCGTCTCTTTCTCCTGGGGCTGAAGAACCTGCGCCGCAACTGGCTGCGCACCATGCTCACCGCCCTCGCGATCGGCGTGCTCGCCATCATGATCACGACCATCTGGACGATCCTCTACTTCATGGATCTGATCTCGACGGAGCGCTCGAAGGATCTCAAGGTCATCGTTACCTACAAATGGTCCGTCCCCAGCCAGATTCCGATGACGCACGCGGATTACCTCGACCCATCCTCGTCGGCCCTGCTGCCTGGCCTGCGCGACGAAAGGACCGGCAAGCCGTTCTATGGGCCGAACGACTTCATGATCTGGTCGTTCTACGGCGGCTCGACCGACCTCACCAAGATGACGGCCGATTCGATCCTCTTCTTCTTCGTCATGGAACCCGACCAGATTATCCCGATGATGGACGACCTCGGCGATCTCGATCCGCTGCTGGTCCGCAAGCTGAAAGAAAAAAAGCAGAACTGTTTGCTGGGCGTCGACAAACTCAAGGCGTTAAACAAGCGCGTCGGCGAGTCGATCAAGGTGACGAGCTTCAACTACAAGGGGATCGACCTCGAATTCGACATCGTTGGCGCCCTGCCCGAAGGGCGCTACAATTCCAGCGCCATCATGCGCATGGATTACTTCAATCAAGCGTTCGACAAATACGCCAGGAACAACAACAATCGGCCGCATCCCCTGGCGGAGAAACGGCTCAACCTGATCTGGATCCGCGTCGCCGATCGGGACATGTTCGACAAGATCGGCGGCATCGTCGAGGACGCGCGCGAATTCAAATCGACCTACCCGGTCAAAGTCGAAACGGCGTCGTCGCTGATCGGCTCGTTCCTGGAGGCGTACAAGGTGATCTTCGTGGCGATGCGCTACCTGCTCGTGCCCGGCATGCTTGCGGTGATGGCGCTGGTGATGGCCAACGCGATCAGCATCACCGTGCGCGAACGCCGGACCGAGATGGCGGTGCTGAAGGTACTGGGCTATTCGCCGGACCAGGTGATGCTGTTGGTCCTGGGCGAGTCGCTGTTCGTCGGCGCGCTGGCGGGTCTGTTGGCGGCGGGGGCAACGTTCGCGTTTTTCAATTTCATCTGGGGCGGCATTCCGTTTCGCATCGGCTTCTTCCCGGTGTTTCGCATTCCGGAGTCGGCGTTTCTATGGGGCCTGGCGATCGGGACGCTGACCTCGTTCGTGGGCTGCGCCATTCCCGCGTGGACGGCGCGCTCGGTGAAGGTGTCGGAAGTGTTCTCGAAGGTCACATGAGCCGCTTGCGGCTTGGCGTCACACGAGCGCCAAGTCGCAAGCGGCCAGGAAGCTGTCAATCATGCGCACGTTTCGCAATCCATTCCTCAACTGGATCGTCGAGCATCCCCAGTCGGCGGCGTTCGCGCTCGTCGGACTCCTGCTCTTGCTGGCGGCGCTCGCGCCGATCCTGTTGTACTTGACGCCGATCCGCAAGGTGCCGCTGGTCTACAATCTGCGCAATCTGCAAAATCGCTGGATGACGACGCTGGTCACCGCACTGGCGTTCACGCTCGTCACCGCGCTCTTGACCGGGATGTTCTCGTTCGTCAAGGGCATGGATCGCCTCATCGAGTCGAGCGGGCATCCAGGCAACGTCATGGTCCTCTCCGACGGCGCCACCGATGAAGCGTTCAGCAATCTGCCGTCGTTTTCGGCCCAGGACCTCCCCTCCGACGTACAGAAGGAGATCGTCACGCTTCAGGCCGATCCCGGCGATCCGAGCAAGAAGACGCCGTTGATCTCGCAGGAGGTCTATGTCGTCGTCATGTACATGATCCCCAATGCGAGTGCGGGGTCCCGCCAGCGCCGCTTCGTGCAGCTGCGGGGCATGAGCGATATGGGCGTGGCCGCGTTGATCCATGAAGTCAAGCTCGCGCAGGGGAGTTGGCCCAACGCCGGCGTGCAAAACATCGGCGCCGGCGAGACCGCGATCGAAATCGTCGTCGGCGCCGGCGTCGCGCGCACTTTCGGCACCGATCTCGGCAAGAGCATGCTCGAACCCGGCGACCTCGTCACCCTCGGTCCACGCAAGTGGATCGTCACCGGCATCATGGAGGAAGGGACCAACTCCTTCGGCTCCGAAATCTGGACCCGCGACACCCAGATGCAAAAATACTTCGGCCGCGAAAATTCCTACAGCTCGTACATCGTCCGTACGGACAACGCCGACAAGGCGAAGCTGGCGGTCCAAGAAATCAAGAACTTCAAACGCGAGCGCAACCTGCAATCCTACACCGAACGCGAGTATTACGCGAAGATGACCGACACCAGCAAACAATTCTCGGCGGCCATTTACGTCGTCGCCGTCATCCTGGCGATTGGCGGCATGCTCGGCATCATGAACACGATGTACGCCGCCATCAGTCAACGCAGTAAGGACATCGGCGTTTTGCGATTGATGGGCTATCAGCGATGGCAGATCCTGCTGTCGTTTCAGTTTGAGTCGCTGCTCATCGCGCTTTTGGGTGGATCGCTCGGCTGCCTGGTCGCCTACCTTGGCACCGACGGGCAGACGGTGACCAGCCTCATTTCGAGCGGCCCCGGCGGCGGCGGCAAGTCGGTCGTTCTGCGCATCACCTTCGACTTTACCGTTCTCGCGATCGGCATGATTTTCAGTGTGGTGATGGGGGCCCTGGGCGGGATGCTGCCGTCGTGGAGCGCGATGCGGTTGCGGCCGTTGGAGTCGTTGAAATGAGATCAGGCCTTCGTTTAGCGCTCGCAGACCAACGCCAATTCGCTCGATATTTGTCTGTGAGCGCTAAACCAAGACATTCAATGATGCTCCGTCCCTGCCGTCGCGTCATTGGTACGAATCCAGTCACCGAGCTTCGCAATCGACTGCTTGCACTCGTCCAGCAACGCAACTGGCGGGGATGTCATTAGTTCACCAAACACCACGCGCACCCGCGGCGTCACGCCCGTCGCCCCTTCGTCGAGCGAGCCGCAGAAGGTCGGCAGGATCGGCGCTCCCGTCTTTTGCCGCAATTCGTCGAGCAGCGCGGCAATGCCGGCAGTGTGTTTTTCGTTGACGACACTGACGGCGAGCAGATGACCGCTTTCGAGAGTCTTGAGGGCCGCTTGCCTGGCGTGCGTCGCGTCCTCGTCGGGCCGCACGATGATGAGGTTGGCGTTCTTCGCCATCCACAGAAGCAGAGCGCCGTCGTGGAACGTGGCCGGGTCGCCGACGAGGACCATCTTGGTCGTGCGATCGGTTGCCGAGATGAGCTGCAAGGACGTCGCCAGGTCATTGCAATTGGTCGTCAAGATGACCGGGCCCTCCGTCGGCAAATGCTGCATGCCGACCGCCTTGATGTGGAATTTGCCGAGCGATTTGAACCAGAAGACCATGCGCACGAAGAAATCGGGCAGCTTGCGGCAAAGCAGCATGAGGATGCCGAGCGTCATCAGCGCGGCGCCCATGAAGAGATAAGTCGGCAGCGATGAGGTGTCGTAGATGCGTTGCACCGGTTGGTCGGCCTTGCGGATCAGGAAATGTTCGCGCACGTTCCGATTGTAGCTGCTGACGACAACATCATCTCCTTTCTGGGGCGCAACGCCGCTCACAACATCGAAGACGTCCGTGCTCGCATCGATGACCTGAAACTCCGCCGTATCCGGGTCATAGGCGATGGCGTACTTTTCACTCAACGCCTGCCACTGCGCCGGCGTGAGTTCCTTCGCTTTTTTCGCCTTGAGTTGGAAGACCTCGCCGTTTTCCTTGAAGATAACGACCTGGATGATCTGGTGGGCGTGCTCGTCATACTGGATTTCTTCGAGTTTTCCGACGGCAACACGATCGCGCACCTGGAACTCCGGCGTCAAGCCGCTGACCATGCTGAGCAAGACGAGCACCTTGAACAGGATCGACGCCGCGATGGCGCCGGTGACGTTGATGAAATTGCTGGTGGCGACGAGTTCCCCCTTGCTCTTTTTCGGCGCACGGTGCTGCAACAGCGTGTAAAGGGGGACCATGTAAAAGCCGCTAAAGAAGCCGATCATTATCAGGGCCGTGACGAGCACATAGGTGTTTTCGATGGCGGCGGCGGAGGTCAACAGCGCGAGGATCATGCCCAGACAGCCGAGCGGGACCAGACCCAACTCGATTTTGCCGCCGGACAGATAGCCGGCGAGCGGACTGCCGAGACCGACGCCGAGCGCGACGGTGGCGACGATCAGGCTGGTGTGTTCCTCGCTCCAGCGCGGGTTGCGCGTCTCGCCATGCATGTACATGGAGGCACGCATGTACGACACCATGAACACGAAGAACGCAATGCCTAGCATCGCCAGCGCCAACGGCCGCGAACGAAGCATCACCTTCAAGTTTTCGCCGAGCGGCTTGAACGGATTGGCCGGCAGGACCTTGTCGGGCGATGAGGCCGGCAGCCAGGCGATCAGAAAGCTCGCCGCCGCGCCGATGAGCGACAACACGAGCAGGATGATGCCGATGACGACCGGATGCTCGCGGAAGTTCTGAAACAAGATGCCGCCTGCAACGGTGCCGAGGATACTCGCCAGGAAGGTCGTCGATTCGAGGATGCCATTGCCCTTCGAGAGAATGTGCGGCTGCAGAATTTCGGGCATAGCGCCGTATTTGGCGGGGGCGAAGAAGGCGGCGTGCGTGCCCATCATGAAGACGCAGGCCATGACGATCCAGCCGCCGACGACCGGCATCCGGGCGTCGGAGCCCAGGTATAATCCTGCCATGAGGAAAATCGAGATGACGATTTCGGACATCTTCCACACGCGCAGCGTCGCGGTCTTCGAGTACTTGTCGGCGTAATGGCCCGACAGAGTGCAGAAGATCGCCCACGGCGAGTAGAAAAGGATCGGCATCAGTGTGATGGCGTCGGACTGCGAGAGAATCTTCGTATGCATTGCGTAGAACATCGCCGCCGCGTGGATCGCCTGATCGTTGAAACCCGCCAGAAACTGGGCGACGATGAGGCCGACGAAGGTGCGATTGGTGAGGTTGTCCGCGGGTTGATACGACATGGGTCCTTCCCGTTCGGCAATTCTCCGGCGCGCGGCATGCACTAAAACGATACAAATGGTATAGGAGCATCCGCCGGGAGTAACAAGCAATGCCTCTCGCCGCGCCTACAATCCAAATCGTCAATGCTCTGCCGAAATTGTTGCCTCGCGCCGCGGACAGCAACAAAGGGAGCTTCGGGCGCGTGCTTGTCGTGGCCGGCAGCCGTGGCATGTCCGGGGCGGCAATTCTCTGCGCGAGCGCGGTGTTGCGGGCGGGGGCCGGGCTGGTCAAGGTTGCCGTGCCGAGTGAAATATTGCCGATCGTCGCCGCGGGCAATCCGTGTTATACCACGCTCGGGCTACCGCAGGACGCCGATGGGCGCATTGCAGAGACCGCCCTGGCGCCACTCATGAAGCAGATGGAGACACACGACGTGCTCGCCATCGGGCCAGGGCTGGATCGCGGTCCAGGACTGACGGCCCTGGTGACCGAGTTGACAACGCGCTGCCCCAAGCCGATGGTGCTCGACGCGGACGGCCTCAACGCCTTCGCCGGCCAAGCCGACAAGCTGCGTTGCGGTGGTTTCCCGCGCATCCTCACGCCGCACCCCGGCGAATTCGCCCGGCTCGTACAGCTCAACACGCAAACCGTACAGACACGCCGACAGGAGCTGGCGGTGACCTTCGCGCGCGATCACGAGTGCGTCGTCGCATTAAAAGGGCACGCGACCATCGTCACGGATGGCCGGCGCGTGTTCGAAAATCAGACGGGCAACCCCGGCATGGCAACCGGCGGCACGGGCGACGTGCTGACCGGCGTCATTGCCGCACTGGTCGGGCAAGCGCTGTCGATCTTCGACGCGGCCCAGCTCGGCGTCCATGTACACGGCGCGGCGGGAGACCTCGCACGCGACCAGGTCGGCGAGATTAGCCTGATCGCGACCGACCTGCTCGACTTTCTACCGGCGGCAATCCGGCGCTGTGTGGAAGGGAAATGAACCACGGGGGAACACGGGGAATCCAAAGAGCGTCAGGCACGGAAAACGCCGCTGCCATAGTTCACACACCAAATGGATGGATTGCTTGCCTATCGTCACTTCGGTATTTCTCTGGCCTTTCCCCGTGTTCCCGGTGCTCCCCGTGGTTCACATTTTTTACTCAATCTTCTTGTCACGGAGGTCGGTTGGCGGTCTAATGGCGTCAGCGTTCGTTCAATCCTCGTTCAGGAATCGTCACGATCATGGATCTCTTCTGTCCCCATTGCACGAAACGGGTCTCGGTGCCGGATGACAAGTCAGGGCAAGTGATGAGCTGCCCGCTGTGCGCGAAGCAGTTCATGGCGCCGTCGCTGGCGCCGCCGCCCGCACCGCCGCCGGCGCCGCCATACAGCGCGCCGATGACAAGTAGCCCGACGTACGAGTCAACGCCGGCGAGCCCGCCTTTCCAGCTTCCCGCGGAGGTACGCTTGCAGCCATTGTCGAGCGAGCCGGCGCCGCCCCCTGCGCCGCCGCCCGCGCCGCTTCCGCCGGGCGAGTACACGCGCATGCAGGCATGCTGTCTGCGCGCACAATGGCTGATGTTCGTTCCGCCGGGGTGCATGGTGTTGATCCTATTCGTGTTGTCGTTTTTCAACTGGTCGGCCACGAAATCCCTGTGGGGCCTTTCGTTCAACTCGCCGGTGGAATGGCAACTTACCACGTATTCGGTTCTGCTGATCCTGAGCTTTCTGCTCACGCTGATCGCCGCCATTCTGGACACCGTACCGTTGCCGCCCGTGCTCGTGCGGGTGGTCATGTGGAAGAATCTGTTTGTCGCTATGTTTCTGGGGCTGGCGTTCTTGTTTCTGGCTTACGATTTCCTTCATTGGACGCTCGCATCGGCACCGAGCCGTTCAATTCTGATGGCGGAGACCATCGCGCTTCGGCTGCATGCCGTGGCGATCCTCGCGTCCTTCGGCATGTTTTGGCTGCACCTGCGCAAGCAGAAAAATCTGCCGCCACCGAAGCTGGAAGCGCACTGGTGAGCGTTAATTACCGCGCCGCCTGCCGCATGAAGCGTTGGACAAGCTCCGCCACGGTCATGTCAGCCGATGACTTATCGGCAGGCAACCTACCGTTGCCTGCGCGAAGCCGGGCAAGGATGCGTTCGTACTCCGCCATTGATTCGTCGCTGCCTTATTCGTCGGGCAGGACGATCTGGACGCGGTTCCCGCTCGAATCGTAAGTGCGGACGCAAGCGTGGCCTGATGAATGCTTTTGATACCCCAGAACGGTGTTGCGCTGACGTGCAATAGGCAAATACTCCTATTCGGGGAAAGTTCCCCAGAATCAGGTGGTATCAACCGCACGTCTGACCGTCAGACGGCAAGCATAACCTGCTTCGGTGATTGGCTTTCTGTTGAACTACCCCGCCTGGATTCGAACCAGGACAAAGAGAGCCAAAATCTCTTGTGCTACCGTTACACTACGGGGTAAAAAATCGAGGACTCTATCAAATCTCCCTAAATCCGTCCCACTTGCGGCGACCGTCCTTTTCGCATAGTTAGTCACGGCTAGTCGGTATTGGGTTCCATTTGTCACCGATAAGTTCCACATAAGTTCCGCGCCAAGCACATTGTACGGACACTTTCCGCCGATTTCTAGCTCACCTTTTTCTCGTTCCTCCGAGCGAATACGTCACCGGTTACTTGCTACTCGTCGAAGGCGGCGTAGTGCTTCATCAAGGTATCGACGTTGCACCTGTAGGCGATCGAGGCGTGTCAAACGTCTATGTCGGTTTGCCAGGCTTTCGATATCCGTCCGATAAACAGCGTCTTGCGTGGCGTGATAATCGGATTGTGCCCAAACCAAAGGAGGACGATCATGGCGAGAGCAAAACAGCGTGACCCGCACAAAGAAGCCCACTGGCGCAAACTACTGCAGCTGTCCGCGTATCAATCGCGAAAGCATGCATTGAAGCCCATCTTGGTCGAACTGGCTAAACTGGCAAGCGCGGACATCGTGCATTCGGCATCCTGAACTTGATGCCTGTCCTGGGTATAATGCTTGCATGGCGAAAAACAAAAAACGCGTCGAGCTGCGCAAGAACCGCACGAAGCCGCCGCGCGAAAAGGGCTGGCAACGCACCTTCGCGGAGCACGGCGACGCCGGTGATGCGTCGGTGTCGAGTGAACGCGTCCGCGCCAAGGGGGATCTCTCGCGCAAACGCACCATCGACATGGGGGGTGATGCCGATCAAGCGATGCCCGACGTCGATCCCACGGTCCATCTGGCAGGCCGCGTGATTTGCTGCTACGGCCTCGACAATCTCGTGCAGACCGACAACGGCCGGCGCTTTCGCTGCAAGGTGCGCCGCCTCTTGAAGAGCCTCCTGACCGACGAGCGCGGCATCGTCGCCACCGGCGATCGCGTGTGGATTCGCCCGGCGCTCAACGACGAAGGTTTCATCGAACGCGTCGAGCCGCGCCACGGCGTTCTGACGCGCGCCTCGCGCGGCCGGGAGCACGTGCTGGTCGCCAATGTCGATCAAGTCGTCATCGTCATGGCGCTCAAAGAACCTGAACTCAAGCTGCACCTCATCGACCGCTATCTGGCCAGTGCCGAGATGGGCGGCATTCGGCCCATCATCTGCCTCAACAAGGCCGACCTCGTCGATCCCGTCGAGATTCAGCCCATCATCGGCTACTACTCCCAGCTCGGCATCACGACGCTCCTGACCAGCGCTCGCACCGGCGTCGGCGTCGCGCGGTTGCGCACGACGCTCAAGGGTCGGCAGAGCGTGATCTCCGGACAGTCGGGGGTCGGTAAGTCGTCGCTGCTCAACGTGATTCAGCCGGAGCTGGGTCTGCGCGTTCGCGAAGTCAGCGACGTCAATCAGAAGGGCAAGCACACGACGACGACCGCGGAATTGATCGCCCTGGAGTTCGGCGGCTGGGTCGTTGATACGCCGGGCATCCGCCAATTCGAGCTGTGGGACACGCGACCGGAGGAGGCGGAGGGCTTCTTTCCGGAGTTCCGCCCCTACGTGCCGCTGTGTGCGTTCCCTGACTGCACGCACACACACGAGGAGCGCTGCGCCCTCAAGAACGCGGTGGCCTTGCGCTATCTGAGCGAGCAGCGCTACTTCAGTTATTTAGGAATGCTGGGAGATGACACGGGCGGCGCGGTTGATGATTGATTCGGCTCACCTTGGCGCAGGCGACAACTCAGGCTCGACCGTTTGGCTAGCAGCGACGTTCACGACCGCTTGACTGCACGTGCCCAGCGGCGGTTCGGCGGTTGCGTAATGGCGGTAGCCGGGCGGACCGCCATCCACGAATAGCAAGTCTTCGAGCATCATGCAGCCGTTCGACGGTATCAACAACAGCAACAGCAACAGCCTGGATGTCATGGCGTCCCCTCGTCCTTGAGTGAGGCGAGGGAGAATAATGGCAGGCTGGAAAGATGTCAAGGCGGATCGCCAATAGTATCTTTCTTCTCGCCTTCTCCTTCGCTTGCGGAGAAGATTTGAAGCCTCTATGGTGTTGTCATTATGCGGTTTGCGTGCTGTAGCGGCGATACGTGCGCAGTGTGTCGCCCAGGATGGTACGGCCGCGGTCCGTC
>SYHD01000136.1 GCA_005799265.1 Planctomycetia bacterium
CGACGCTGGCAGAACCTTTTTTTTCCTGGCCATCCCTGGCTCCTTTCTCGCGGGGTGTCCGAACTCATTGCTGTGTCAAGGAACTTCGGCCACAAGCATACCAAACCCAAACCCTCAGCTGCAAACCATGTCGTACACCCCTGCCTGGCTCGTCACGCGACTTCGCCTTGTATCTTTTCGCCAGCGCGTCTAGAATTCCACGCCGATTGACCCTGCACGGAGGCGTGGCAATCCGATGGACTCGGAATCGGAACGAAATCAAGAAGAGAGACTGTTGCCGCGCGCACTGGCCTGCGCCGTCGGCGTCGTTTGCCGATATCCCTGGACCATCCTCGTACTCACCTGCCTGTCCTGCGTCTCTTGCGCCGCATATACCTGGACGAACCTCACCTATCTCACGCATCGCACCGATCTCATCAGCAGCAACAAAGACTACCTCAAACGCTGGCGGCAGTACGTCGAGGAGTTCGGCGATGATGAAGACATGATCGTAGTCGTCCGCGGCGACGATCGAGTGCGCATGGTGACGGCGCTGGACGAACTCGCCGACAAAGTCGCCCAACGCCCCGACTCGTTCGAACGGTTGTTCTACCGGGTCGATCTGCGTCCTCTGAACTCCCGCGCGTTGCTCTTCTTGACCACCGAGCAAATCCGGCAAGTGCAAGGCCACGTCCAGGGCTTGTCGCTTCTTCTGGAACCACCAGTACTCGGCACGTTCGACCCGTGGATCGGCTGGAAATCCCTGAGCGTGCGCGAGCTGCTGCGCGACAGCGAACGCAAGCTCAAGCTCTACCAGCACGATCCGACGCACAAGAACGCCGACGGCTTTTTCAAGCAGATCGCCGCCGTCGCCGACGGGGCCAGCGATTTCTTGAACTCGCCGGCCCGATATTGCAGTCCGTGGCGTAGCTCTCTGCCCGACAATCCCAGCCAGGAGCCGGATCAACTGGCGACGCCACGCTATTTCTTCAGCCCCGATGGTAAGCTCGCATTGCTGCTCGTCAGCCCAGTCAAGGAACCAGGCAGCGACAGTTTCACGGCCGCACAAAAGAACATCGACGCGCTGCGGGAAATCCTCACGGAAATGAAGGACCGCCACGAGGACCTCGAATTCGGCCTGACGGGTTTGCCGGTGCTCGAAAACGACGAGATGCTCGCTTCGCAAAGCGACAGCAATCGCGCGGCCTGGCTGGCGCTTCTCGGCATTGCACTGCTCTACCTGGTCGTCTATCGCGGGCTGCGCTATCCCTTCATGACCGTGGCAGCCCTCATGGTCGGAACCGTATGGGCGCTCGGCTGGCTGACCTTGACTGTGGGCCATCTCAACATTCTCTCCGCCGCGTTCGCCGTCATGCTAATCGGCATGGGCGACTATGGCGTCCTGTGGGTGACACGTTTCGGCCAGGAACGCCAGGCCGGCCACGATGTCGCCGCCGCCATGCGTCAGACCGCGCTTCACGTCGGTCCAAGTATTTGCACCGCGGCCCTGGCGACAGCGTTCGCCTTCTTCGCAACCATGCTCGCGGACCTCAAGGCGGTCACCGAACTCGGCTGGATCTCCGGCTGCGGCGTGCTCCTGTGCGCCGCTTCGTGCTTCATCGTCACGCCCGCCTTGTTGGCGATCTTCGATTTTCGCGTGCATTTCTCGCAGGCCAAGGACGAGATGATCCTCTCCCTTCAGGAGCATCGCGAAGCGCGCCGCGAATGGATCCCCTGGCTGATGCGCCGACCGAAATGGGTGTTCGCCGGCAGCATCGTCGTCACGTTGACGCTCGCCGGATTCGCCTCGTTTAGCCGCTACGATCACAACTTACTCAACATGCAGGCACAGTCGCTCGAATCGGTCCAGTGGGAGAAAAAGCTCATCGAGCACATGAACGATTCGAGCTGGCACGCCGTAAGCTGGACGACGACGCCCGAAGAGGCGCTCGCTCTCAAGGCGAAGTATGAGCATTTACCCGAGGTCAGCAATGTCGTCACGATCGCGTCGCTCATCCCCGCCGATCAGGATCGCAAGGTCGAATTACTGCGTGACATCCAGCACCGTCTGCGTAAGCTCCCCAAACGCGGCGAGATCTTCGCGCACGCCGAGCCAAACCTCGACGACATCGAAGCGACCGGCACGCGCATCCTCGGACAGGTCACACGCCTACAAAAGGAACGTCCCAACGCCGCGCTCGCCGAGCTGCAACGCAGCGTCGAACACTTGCTCAATACGATTCGCAAGGGCCCGGCGCCGCTCCATGTCGGCCAAGCCTTCGGCGAGGCTGAGCACTCCGAGCCGCCACCCACGGCTGCCAAGACCGGGCGCCATTTGACGCAGCATCAACTTCAGATCTTTGAGCAATGGATGGCGCGCGACCTCGCCGAAGACCTGCATCGCCTGCGCGACGTCGCCGCGCCGACGCACATCGGGCTCGACGATTTACCGAGCTGCCTGCGGGAACGCTACATCGGCAGGAACGGCAAATGGCTGGTGCGGGTCTTCGGCAAGGATTCGCTGTGGAACTTCGAACCGCTTGCTCGCTTCATCACGCAGGTGCGCACCGTCGATCCCGAAGCGACCGGCAAACCGTTCACGACGCTCGAAGGCCTGAAAGCCATGCAATACGGCTTCCTTTGGGCCGGCGTCTACGCACTCCTGGTCATGATGCTTGTTCTCTTCGTCGATTTCGGCCGCATCAGACACACGCTCGTCGCCTTGCTGCCCTTGGGCATGGGCATGATCGCCACGCTGGGCATCATGGCCCTCTTTGGGGTCGCGCTTAATCCGGCCAACATGATCGCGTTCCCGTTGATCCTCGGTGTCGGCGCCGACAACGGCGTACACGTGCTACACGATTTCCGTTCGCGTGACCGCAGCAAGCGCTATCGCCTGAGCCATGCGACCGGGCGCGGCATCATGGTCGCCGCGTTAACGACAATCCTCGGCTTCGGCGCGCTGATGATCTCGCAACACGCCGGCATGGCGAGCCTGGGCTTGATCCTGGCCGTCGGCGTAACCTGCTGCATGGCGACGGCGCTGGTGTTTCTGCCGGCGCTGTTGTATGTGATGGGGCGGCGGGAGAAGAGTCCAGAGGGCATGCCCGTCCTCCGCGAATCTAAAGCGGCATGAGATCAAGCTTCAAACAGGAGATTTCATGTACGGGACTTCGGCCAGCATTTTCGCACTGCTCACGCTCTGGGCCGAGTCAGATGCGCTGTCCATTCGGGAGGCGCTCTTGCTTCAGGGAAGTTGGCGAATTGTCTCGTGTCGCCTTGCTGGCAAAGAACATTACGAAATGAACGATCCGAATTTACTGCTTATCCAAGCAGACTGGATTGACCTCAAGGTGCTTCCATTTCAGGGGACATTCACGATCGACGCAACGAAGTCTTCAAAGCGAATGCACATCAAAGTCGCACATTTTGGCCGTCATCAAGGCCCCCCCTCGCATTGAGGTACGAAATCACAGAACAGTACTTAATGACGCAGAAAGGTCAATCCGACCACTCCGTCGATTCCGGGTGGGAGAGCCAACGACGCCGTGTCGGCGAGAATGGCAATTGCTGCCATCTGGAAGGACAGCCCAGAAATTCGGCACAAGACGACCATTCGTCGCTGAATACCTTGAATTGCCCCAGCGACTTGAGTGCCGGGAATCCAGGAATGGGCTAACTCGTCCGAGTATTGAGGGAGCACCAGGGAACTTTCGCCCGTAAAGCCCGAATCCACGAGCAAACGCATCGTCACTTCGCCGCCATCCGGTTTGGCGAAAATCACTTCAACTGTCTCCTCGAACGCCTTGCTAGGAAAATAGGCGATCGCCATGATGACCTCAGCGAATGACATCGATTACCGGCGGCCCGACCTTGAAGATCATTCCATGCTTCGGATTGGCATCCAGCGCCCGCAATGCTCGTAGAGCGCCTTCCAGATCTTTGGCGATGGCGACGACGTTTCCTTCGAGCAATGCGATCCAGGCGCCAGCCTCAAACGCGCTGCCATTCCAAGTCCTTGAATGGCAGATCTGCTCCGCGACGTTCTGGTTGATCTCAATTTCATTCATGGTTATTGCTCCAGAATGCGAGGACACCAAATCCATCCTACCGGATCTCCAAGGCTCGCGAAAGATCGGAGCTATTTCTTTTCTTTCCACCGCCCGATCATGTCCCAGCCAGCCGGCGAACTCGGCCGCGTGCCGGCGTTCTGGTAGTAGCGGGCGCGCCAGACGAAGCCCATGTGGCCTGCCGTCTGGTCCTTCATGTAGATCTTCGTCGCGTCCCAAACCGCAGCTTCCATGAACGGCAATTGCAGCGGGCCTTTTCCTTCGTAGCGCAGACCGCCTCCCAAGAGAACCTTCATATCGTCGTATTTCGTATCATTGAGGCCGCGATGCAGAGCCGCAAGCAAGGTCCCGTCCGCGTCGTCCTGGCCGAGGTGCCAGAACATTGCGCCGGCAAGCTTTTGCTCCTTGATGTATTTCGCCTTGAAGCGGATCGCCTCCTCGTCGTCGTAGGTGATGAACAGGCCGTGTTTCGCGTTGTGCAGCCACGGCGTCTTCGTCTTGTCGTTGAAATAACGCACGTAGCCGAAGTCGCCCTTGAGCATCTCCTTGATCTCGGCGAAGGTCGCCAGGCGCGGCTCCTTCTCGGCAAGGGCGCGCGGACAACCAACGAGCCAGCTCGCATCGCCGACGTAGGGATCGCCGCCCGCCGTCGCGTGCCCGCTGTACTGGCCCCGATCGCCCATCACGCCCTTGAACGCGCGGCCATAGAAGGGCACGCCCATTACCAGCTTTTCCGCAGGGACGCCGCCGATGAGATGCTGCATCACCGCGGCATCCACGGTCAAAGCGAATGGCGACGGATGGCGTTTCACTTTTTCCTCCCAGACGAGGTCGTCCTTCGCCTCGCGCAGAGCGTTGTAGAATTTCGGGCCGGCCGGATCGCCGAACAGGGCGGCATGATGATTCGTCGTCCGCTCCCATGGGCCGGCCAGATCGTACGTCATCAGGTTGAGATAATCGAGCTGCTCGGCAATCTTCGGCAATAGATGGTAGTAACGCGACAGGAAAAACGCTCCGCCGGCGCCGGCGATCGTCAGTTGATAGCGCGGGACCTTTTTTGACGCTCGAGGCTCTGATTTGTTTTCCTGTAACTGTTCACCCCTCGCCCCTGTACTCAGGGGAGAAGGGCCGAGGGTGAGGGATCGAGCAACCGACGATTCCACCCCCTCACCCCCAACCCCTCTCCCCCTGAGTACAGGGGGAGAGGGGAGATGAGCGGTTGCGTTTTCCTTGTTCAGGAGCAAACGCGTCTCCTTGAGCATGTCGGCGAAATTGACGGCGTCCTCGGCGCGAGGATATTCCCAGTCGATGTCGATGCCATCGAAGTCCCATTCCTTCATGAATCGCACCAGGGAGCGCGCGAGCTTTTGTCGGGCATCAAGCGTGGCAACCGACTTGCGATAGTTAGCGACCGACGGCCCCTGATCGTTGGAGTAGTGCCAGCCGCCGACGGAATAAAGGATGCGTAGCTTCGGATTGTGCTTGCGCAGGTCGCACAGCTTCGCGATCACTTCCTTCGCCTTCTTCGGCTCGATCTTGGCATTCCAGGCGACCTCGCCTTGCGCGTTGATGTCAACAAACGCGAAGTTGATGTGCGTCAGTTGCCTGGCCTTCTCGGCAGTGATACGCGAGATTGGGAACGGGATGATTTTCGGATCAGCTTCGATGTAGGCGTTGATTTGCTCGGGTGCGAGGAAATAGTAGCCGATGACGACGTTCTTGCCGGGCGGCGCGGCGAGGCCCGGGGACACAAGAATCGTCATGGCCGAGAAGATGGCTGCGCAGCGAAACATTTGGCATCCTTTTGGGTGTTCGTTCGACACCGGTGTTTCGGAATGGCTATTTTACCGGATCAAGAAAGGATGGCTGCACGAAACATCGCTTGAGTTAAGGTACGGTTTGTGGTCCGGTCACTCCGTGGCCGGACCACAGAAATTGTGGCAAACTGTCCCATTACCGCCGCTTGCGGCTTGGCATTCGTAAGCGAATAAGCGAACGCGAACCGCAAGCGGAGCACGATTATCGACTGCGCGCGTGGGCGAACGGATTGCTCCACACGGTCAGCAGATCGAACGAGTAAAAGCCTACGTTCGCGAAGTTGGCCTTGCTGGATCCGAGCGAACCCACGGACGCCGGCGGCGTGGCGGATTTCCAGATCTGAGTGTTGAAGCTGGCACCCGTGGAATAGCCGACGTAGTACTTGCCGGTCTTGTTGAGGCCAACGAGGTCGAGCTTGCCATCGCCATTGACGTCAGCGAGCGAGATCGTCGTCCAGTTGGACGGGGTGGACCATTGCGCCCAGAGCTTCGATTTGAAGCTTGAGCCGGTGGAGAGGCCGACCCAGATACTGCCGTTCGTGCCGAAGCCGAAGAGGTCGGTCTTGCCGTCGCCATTGAAGTCGGCGAACTTGATCGAGGTCCAACTGACAGCCGCCGACCATTGCGCCCAAACCTTGGCGTTGAAGCTTGAGGCGGTGGAGAGGCCGACCGAGACCGCTCCGCGGACGCCGAAACCGACGATGTCGGCTTTCTTGTCGCCGTTGAAGTCGCCGATCTGCACGGTGCTCCAGTTGGAGGCAGCGGACCACTGGGCCCATTGCTGGTTGGTGAAGGTTCCGTCAGCCTTCGCGAGGCTGACCCACCAGGAGCCGTCCTGATTGAAGAAAGCAGTGTCCTTGATACCATCGCCGTTGAAGTCGGCGCTGAAGCGTTGTGCGACCTGGGATCCGGAAACGGTGACGCGGAATGTCGTCGCGGACGAGCGCGAGCCGTCCGAAGCGGTCACTTGCACGTCGAAGCTACCGATGAAATCCGGCGCGCTGTGAATCGTCAACTGTTTGCCGTTCAAGACGAGCGTGGCCGGGCGCGTGGAGAAGCTGCCGAGAATCGACACGCTGTAAGTGATGGGGTCGTTTTGCGCGTCCGTGGCGTTTAACGTGATAGTCTGGCTACGATTGGTGAGCATCGACTGATTGGCGATCGCCGCGATCACGGGGGCGGTATTTACGACGCTGACGGCGAACGTCCGCGTCGCGGTCAGGCTGCCGTCGCTGGCTGTGACCTCGATTTGGTAGCTGCCGGTGGCGCCCGCGGGCGTCGAGATGGTGAGTTGGTTGCCGCTCACGCTGACGCTCGGCGTGACGCTGACGGCCTGAGCGTTCCACAGGAGGCTGGGGTCGGTGAAGTAGCGAGTTTCGAGCGTGGCGAGCAAGTTGGCCGACTGCAAGGTCGTGGACATGGCGCCGGTCCAGCGGCGCAGTTCGCCATTGGGGAGAATGCAGAACCACTTGCCGCCGGCGCCGGTCATCCACTTCTCGCCGTGGCCCCAGATGTTGGTGTAATAGGAGCCTGGATAGGTCAAGCCGTATTGCTGATCCAGTTGCAGCGCCAGCGCGGGGCCCGACGAACTGAGTACTCGGGCTGTATAAGTGATGGCGTTGCCGTCGGGATCGGTCGCGCCAAGCGTGACGCGGGTCGTGCCGCCGGGGACGACGAACTGGTCGCTGATCGGCTGCAAGACCGGAGCGCGATTGACCGGGGCAGCCATCGTGCCGAGCGCGGCGCCGAGATCGAGGCGCTTGAACGTCAGACCGGTGTTGGTGACGTTGTCGTTCTCGTCGTCGCCGTCGAAGACGTTGACGCCGGTCGACTTCATGAGGGCCAGGATCGAGTCTTGATTGGCTGCCAATTGCCGGGTGTCCATGGCTTGATGCAAAAGCGCAGCGGCGCCGGCGACGACGGGGGCGGCCATCGACGTGCCGGCCATCGCTTTGTACGTGTTGCCGAGGTACGTGCTGGTGAGGATCGCGCCCGGCGCCATCAAGCTGAGACCGGCGCCTCGCTGCGAGAAGCTGGCGATACGATCGGCCGCCGTCGTGAAGTCGCGCGCTCCCGACGCCCAGGCGACCGAGCCGAAGTTGCCCGCGTACACAGCGCCGACCGACACGACCAGCGGATCGACTGCCGGGAAGTCGAGGCCGGGCTGACTTCCGTAGGCATAATAGCTGTTGCCCGCGGCAACCGAGATGAAGCCGCCCGCATTCCTTATCGCCGTGAACTCGTCGTCGAGGAACGTGTATGGGTTGGTCGTGTAGTTGCCCGCGCCGAGCGAAAGGTTAACGGCAACGATGTTGTACCTGGCCTGATTGGCTGTCACCCACTTCAGGGCGTCTTCGACGGCGCCGAATGAGCCGGAGCCGTTCGCGTTGAGCACCTTAAGGGCGATGAAGTTGACGTTCGGCGCCACGCCCGAATACGTGGCGCTGGAGCTGCCGATGATGCCGGCGACGTGCGTGCCGTGGCCGTTGTCGTCGAGTGGGTTAGCGTCGTTGTTGACGAAATCCCAGCCGGCAATGACGCGATGGCCCGCGCCGAAGCCACCGCCTAGGTCGAGGTGCGTGTAGTCGATGCCCGTGTCGATGACGGCGACGCTGTAGCCCGTGCCACGATAGCTCGTGCTGGTGAACACGGTCGGCAAGCCGATCAGCGAACCGAAGCTGGCATTCGCCGGCGTGGCTTGTACGCCGGCGCCGCTGGTGGTGACGACCTGGATCGGATCGTTACGCTGGATCAAATCACTCGAAAGGACCGCGTCGCCGATCGTATATTGCTGGGCCCGCCAGAGGGTGTAGGCGGCATCGTCGGAAGTGGCCGCCGATGGAACAAGGCGATCTTCGAGAGCTTCAATCGCGAGGCGGGCGATGCACGGAGTACGGCGCACGGGCGCCATTCTGGCGTGGCCCCAGCGCCACGGCCAAAGAGATGACCAGTTCATGGGGAGAATTCCTTCGGTAACCTGGCGACCACCATTGCCTGGCTGGGGTGACTGGCAATGTTGGCCCAAGGCTTTGCGTCCCCACGTCGCCATGGGTTCGCTCTTATCGGGAATCAGTAATGTACCGATTCTGCCGAAAACATAACTCATGGCGAACCAGCAGGCAAATCGGAAAATGCCGATTGCGTGAATATACCTACCCGCCCAGCCCAGCCGCCGTAACGTTCATGAGCGATTTGAGGAATTTGCCGACTTTGCAGGCGTTGAAAGTGACATCCTTGCCGATGAGAACCGCACGGCCAAATCCTTGGCGGCCTTGGTCGGCATGGTCCTATCGATAGAAATTGTAGAATCGCGCGTGTTGGAGATAATCTCAAGGTGCCGATTTTTTCGGAAAATCAACAATTTCCGGGTGGGATTTTTCCGGTTGGGCAAGCCAGGAAATAAAACAAGCCGGCCCAAAGAAACGGGCGCGATGGTCGGCGGTGAAATTGCTGGTTATCTCGCAGCCGCGCGGTTATGCTGAAGGAAGTAGCCAGGAGTTCGATCATGCGCATGCTGCTCGTAGCCTCCCTCATCGCACTCGCCGTTCCCGTGCGTCCAGAGCGTGTGCCACATCCGATGCCGCCGCTGGCGAATCCGCTGCTTGGCGTCTGGAAGCTCGTCAGTGTTTCGGTGGGCGGTGTCGGCGATGTGACACAAACGATGGAACACATGGACTTGCACATCACGTCGACGCAAATGCTCGTCTACGAAAAAGGCGTCGCCAAACCCGATAACAGTTCCAGCTACACGGTCGATTGGACCAGACAACCCGCAACCATCGACATGTTCCCCAAAAAAGACAAGCCGGCTCTGGGCGTACTCAAAATCGAAGGCAATCAGTTAACCCTCTGCTTCGCGCTCGACGGAAAACGCCCCGCCAACTTCGGCGACAAAAGCAGCCAGATCGCCAACCTGCACCTGACGAGGATCCGTTAATCACTTGCAGTAGGAGTCAGCCAATGCGTGGGGTGTTGATCTTCGCGATCGTCGGTCTAGCCATTCCCGTTCGCCCCGATCGCCACGCACACCCTGTGCCGCCTCCCGCGCCTACCACGCAAATTCAAGGACGCTGGCAGCTCGTTCAATATCAGCTCAACGGCAAATCCATGCCCCAGACCACCATCGACAATTTGTCCATTACGATCGAAGGGAGCGAACTGCATATCGAGAGCAAGAGCGCGAAGAAGATCACCGCGACGTACGCCTTCCAGTTCGATCCGAGCAAAACGCCCGCCGCCTTCGATTTCACGTCCAAGACCGCGCCGAGCGCGGTCAAGTTCTCGGGCATCCTCAAGGTCGAAGGCGATCTGATGACGTTTACCTTCACACGCGGCGACGGCGCCGAACGGCCCAAGCAATTTGATGTTCCCGCGGACTTCCGGGGCTACCTGTGGCAAATGCGGCGTATGCCCGACACTTCTCGCTAATCCACTGCAAATGGCGCAGGCGAGGAATGGGCAGGTCCCTCGTGCCGGGTAATCGCACGCTCGCCATTGGGCGTGAATTTCTGCACTGAAGCGGATGTGCCGTCTATTGCTTCTCGATGAGCGTCTGCGATTTGATGATCGTATTCTCTTGCGGGAACGTGTGGAACGTGGCGACGTGCAGGCTCTGGGGCCGCGCTTCAACCACGACGTACCCCAGCGGCGCGAGCGCGAGGCGATGGTTCGTCTGGAAGTTGTACAGGAAGCCGCGCTTGCCGCTGTCGGCGAGTATCTCGTCGTGAATTTTGAGGAAGATCGCCTCGGACAGCGTCTCGACCTGGAAGCTCATGTGGTAGAGAATGCCGTGACAGCACTGCAACCGGCCGCAGTGCTCGCCGCGCATGACGTAGCGTAGGAGCCGGCGTTTGTCGGAGAAGGCCTGGTCGGCGTCGGCGACTTCGGTCAGCAGCACGTCTTCGTTTTCGAAGGAGAGCACATGGCCGGTGCGTGTGATCCAGATACGCAGCTCGTAATCGTCGCGCTGGAACCGGCGCACGGCGAGGATATCAAACAGCTCCGGGTGCAGCGGTTTGCCGTACAGTTGAAAGACCAGATCCGCCACGGGCGGTCTGAGGAGAATCGCACTCATGACATCCTCGGAATGGCTCGTTTCAGGGATTATAGCAAGGCGCCGAGCGACCGCAACAAAAGTTACGCTTGCGGTTTCGCGCTCATTATCCCTTCTTCAAGTTGTCCCACTTCACTTCCGCCGAACTCGCGCGCAAATAGAGCGGCTCGACCGCAAACGGTTCGTCACGTTCCCCTTTACGAAAACGCTCCAATCCAAGCTTCAGCAAACTCGCGGGCTCGGAGTGCCAAGCGTCCTTTGGCAACACGTTGACGCCGTGAACACGCTCGCCGAACGTTTCCAGCCCCGGCCCGGCGACCGCGACGTTGCAAGCTCGCGCGGATTCGAGCCATTTGTCGAATGAGACGATCAGCAACGGTTCCGGGCGCGTGCCGAAACGTTGAGCGTAGACGTTGCCTTGCTGGGCGTCGGCGATCACATCCAGGTTTGCCGCTTGCGGCTTGGCGCTCGCGGAATTCATGAGCGCTAAGCCGCAAGTGGCGATGGCGTCGAACGTGTCGATCGCCAGCAACGCACAACCGGACGCGAACACCAATGTCTTCGCCGACATGATGCCGACGCGCAGCCCCGTGTAGCTGCCCGGCCCACGGCTGACGATGACGGCATCCAGCTCGCGGGCACGCCAAGTTTGCGCCTGCAGAAGCCTCTGGATCGCAGGCACGAGATCACGTGCATGCCGGCGCTGCTCGTCGAGCGTGCGTTCGCCGACGATCGTATCATCCAGAGCCAGCGCAACCTTGGCGACGCGGTGCGAGGTTTCCAATATCAGCATTCGTGTTGACATCTGCATTGCGTAATACACCGTGGTTAGCCGGACGCGCAAGCAACGGATTCGCAGTTTCCGTCGCCTGCGAGTCCGGCTAACCATCATGGTCGCCCTGAATACAATTTCGTCATGAGCGACACCTGGACGATCTACACCGACGGCGGCTCACGCGGCAATCCCGGCCCCGCCGCCTACGCTTATGTTATCAAACGCCCCGGCCAACCCGACCTCGAAGAGAAAGGCTACCTGGGCAATACGACCAACAACATCGCCGAATACACCGGCCTGGTCAAAGCGCTCGAACACGCCAAGCAACTCCGCGCCAAGAAACTCGTCGTCAACAGCGACAGCGAACTGATGGTGAAGCAGCTTAACGGCCAGTATCGCGTCAAAAACGAAGGCTTGCGGCCGCTCTACGAACAAGCCGTTCAGCTGCGCAAACACTTCGACACGGTGACGATCAAACACATCTATCGCGATCAGAACTCACAGGCCGACGCGCTCTGCAACGAAGCGATGGACGATCGTTCTCCCGCGGCACGCGATTCCAATTGTGTGATTGCCGGGGAAGAGACACGAGCAGAATCGAATCCCACGAAGGCAGCAGGCGCTGCAATGACGCCGTTGATGCAGGCCCTGGACGTCATGAAGAAAAGCGCCCAGCTCTGGGCAAAAGGAGATGCGGCTGATCCGCCGCCCGCCGAGGTCCTGAACAGGATCGTCGAGATTCTGCACCGCGACGCCGCCTCCGTTGCCGATTGACTTAGCCGAGAACATCATGTACGTTTGTTATTGTGACGGCAAGATTCCAATTTTGCCGTTGAAGCTCAGGAAAATCGGCAAGATTGGAATCATGCCGCCGCGAAGAAAGAGCATCCGATGAAACACATCTCCTCTGGCCCCTTGTCGCGCCGCAACTTCCTCCAGGTCGGCGCGCTGACGCTCGGCGGTCTCGGCGCCGCGGGCATCGTACCGTGGAAGCTGCACGCCAGCGAACCCGGAACGCCGGAAACTTCCGTCATTCTCATCTGGCTGCCGGGCGGACCGCCACACATGGAAATGTACGATATGAAGCCCGATGCCCCGGCTGAGTATCGCGGCGACTTTCGGCCCGTACGAACCAACGTTCCAGGCATCGACGTTTGCGAACATTTGCCGATGCACACGCGCGTTGCCGACAAGTTTACGGTCATACGCTCGATCGCCCACACGTTCGCGGATCACGGTGGCGGCCACAAGCGCTTCCTGACGGGCCGGGATCCAGCACAGCCGACAGGCTTTGTCAACGATCATCCGATGGTCGGCTCAATGGCGTACAAAGTGCGCGGCCAACGCCAGGGCGGCGTGCCGAATTACATCGTCGGCGCCGACGGCGGACGCGACGGCATCGACGTGTTTAGCTTCGGCTCCGCGTATCTCGGCCCGTCGGTGCATCCCTTCACCGTCGCCGGCGATCCAGCCGACCCGAGCTTTCAGGTCCGCAATCTCCGTTCGATCCACACGGAGGAGCGCTTGACGGAGCGTCTCCATTTGCTCGATCGTCTGAACACTGCTGAAAACACAAGCGATCCCCGCGGTACGATGGGCGCGATGGACACGTATCGCCAGCGTGCTCTCGGCATGCTGACGACAGACGAAGCCCGCCGAGCCTTCGATCTATCGCTGGAGCCGATGCACGTGCGCGAACGATACGGCATGCACCGCTATGGCCAGCGTGCCTTGCTCGCGCGACGACTCGTCGAGGCGGGGGCCAGCTTCGTGACGATGGTGATGGAAAATCCTTCATTCACGCGTGGCGGCTTCCCCGCGGACGCGACCTACAACTGGGATTCGCACGCCGTCAATTGCCACATCTTCAACGACAGCCTGTTCCGCTTCCCGATGTACGACCGCGCCGTGACCGCGCTCATCGAGGATTTGTACGCCCGCGGCCTGGATCGCCGGGTGATGCTGATCGTGACGGGCGAGTTCGGCCGTACGCCGCGCATCACGTACTACGAAGGCCGCCCCGGCCGCGACCACTGGCCTGCCGCGATGAGCCTGATTGTCTCCGGCGGCGGCATGCGCATGGGCCAGGTGATCGGCGCCACCAACGCGCGCGGCGAGTACCCGACCCAGCGCCGCATGACCCCGAACGACCTGTGGGCGACGATGTTCCACCACCTCGGTATCGACCACGAGCACACGTCATTTATTGACCACACGGGGCGGCCGATGCCGATTCTGCCGTACGGGACGCCGATCGCGGAGTTGTTGTAGAGACGAGGTATTCAAGGTTCACGTCAGGGTCGTTCGACGGTATCGATTGGAGCATGATCGTGGCCGAAGTCACTATTCAAGAAAACACCTGGCATGAACTTGTCAAGGCCGCGCGCCGTCAGCGCAAGAAACCTGAATCGCTGGCCGATCAAGCGCTTCGCGAATTCCTGGAACGTCATGCCGACGAGGAACTCCTGGAAAAATCCAGCCTCGCCGCGCAAAAGACGTCATTCCTCATTCGCGATACTGAAGAGATCATTCGGCAACATCGCAAGCGGAAGAAGAAAGCATGAGCGCACGCAAGCATCGGATTCGAGTGGTGCTCGATACGAATGTTCTCGTGCGCAATTTCAAGAGCCGCAGCCAATCGAGTCCAAATCGCAAGATTGTACGCCTATGGCTCGTCGAGAAGCGATTGCAATTGATCGTGAGTTCAGCAACCGTCGCCGAATACCTGGGGATCTTTGACGAAATTCTCGGCATGGAGCCAGATGTTGTTGAACAATGGCGTGAGAGGTTTGACAGCGACGCTCGCGTGACGTTGGTGAACTTGGCGCGCCGCGATGACGCGAGCCGTGATCCCGACGATAACGTGTTCTTGTCCACGGCTCGCGCGGGAAGAGCGAAGCACCTGATAACCAATGATCGAGATTTGCTGGATTTACCGGAAGCAGTTCAACACGGGTACGCGTTCTCGATCATTAACCCAGACGAATTCCTCGCGATTTTGGATAAGGAAGAATGACAGAGCCTCCTCTCGGCCTGATCGGCCTCGGCCTCGTCGGCAGCGCCCTCGCGGAACGCTTTGAACAGGCTGGCTTCACCGTCCACGGCCACGACATCGATCCCGTTCGCATGCAATCGTTCAGCGGTGTCGCCCAGCGGTCCGCCTTTGACGTCGCCAAATCGTGCCGCCGAACCGTCCTCAGTTTGCCCACCACCGAAATCGTGCAATCCGTCCTCGCCGAGATCGACGCGGCCGTTCAGCCCGGCGATATCCTCCTCGACACCACCACCGGCGATCCCGATGCGATCGCGTCGCTCGGCGCATTGCTGCTTACGCGCGGCGTCCATTATGTCGACGCGACCATCGCTGGCTCCAGCGTTCAGGTGCGCGCCGGCGACGTCATCGTCATGCTCGGCGGTGCTGCTACGGCCGTCCAAGCGTGCGACGATGTGATACGTTCGTTCGCCAAGCAATCCTTCCACCTCGGGCCATGCAGCGCCGGGGCGCGCATGAAGCTCGTCGTCAATCTGGTGCTCGGCCTCTATCGAGCCGTGCTCGCGGAGGGTCTCTCATTCGCGAAGGCGTGCGGCATCGATCCCGCCATTGCGCTCGAGGTCCTGCAAGCCGGCCCCGCTTATTCGCGCGTCATGGACACGAAAGGCCAGAAGATGCTCGCACGCGATTTCGAGCCACAAGCGCGTTTGAGCCAGCATCTCAAGGATGTGCGGCTGATCCTCGCCGAGGCAGCCAAACACGGCGCGAAGACGCCGCTCTCGGAGTTGCACCACGCATTGCTCAAAGCCCTCGAAACCGCGGGATATGGCAATGAAGATAACGTGGCGATCATCCGTGCGTTTGAGGAGAACAAGAATTAACCACGAAACACACGAAACACACGAAAGAAAAACGGTCGGCAGCCGCTTTCCCCTTTCGTGTTTTTCGTGTGTTTCGTGGTTTACTCTTTTTTCATCGTCCGAATCCACTCGCGCATCGCCTCGACCATCTCTTGATCGACGACGCGTGTCGCCAACGGCGGCATGTGGCCTTTGCCGCGCGTGGCGATGCGCTGCAGCATCACCGAACGGTCGGGATCGCCCGGCGCGATGATCTTCGCATCCTTGATGCCGAAGGTGTCGTGCACGGGCTTGACGTCGATGATCTTCATTTGTTCAAGCGTCTTGGTGAATTCGAGTTCCATTGGCGAGTTGCCGCCGCCAGCTTCGACGTGGCACTGGGCGCAATTCGAGTGCAGATAGGAGCGGACGCGGGCGCCCAGATCTTGCGTCTTGTCGTAGGGATCGACGAGCTTCGGCGCGGTTTCCGGCGCGAACGGCAGCAGCGTCGATTCCTTGGCGGCACGCTGGTCGCGCGTCGCAGTGCGGCGGGCGATTTCGTCGTTGATTTCTTTGGTCGTGCGGCCCTTGTTCTTGAAATCAAGGCGCATCTTGGCGTGGGCCTCCGCAGACCAGTTGAACTTCTTGAACAGGTTCAAACGCTCGAAGACGGCAAGTTGGTTCTCGCGAACGCCGATTTCTCCGTTAGCCGCACGCGCAAGCGACGGATCGGGTTTTCCGTCGCTTGCGCGTCCGGCTAACGGAGGCGACGGAAGATAACGGTGCTCATGATTCATCTGCAATTCCTGAAAGCCGAGCACGTAATGGGCGGCCCGGCTGTGGCAGACCATGCACTCGGAGCGGCTCGGATAGTGCCAGTTCAGCTTCTTCTCGCCCACCTTTGTTTTAATGGCGTACTCACGGTCGCTGCCTTTGCCGTCCACGAGCGTGCCTTCGGTTTGCTCGTCGTTCCAGGCGTAGGAATAGCCGTACCATTCGGCGCCTTGGCGCGTGAGGAAACGCGTCTCGATCCAGCGGCGTGACTTCGGGTCGCCTTCGACGGTGTCGATGTAGAACGATTTGACAATGACGGTCTGATCGGGAAACTCCCAGCCGCGCGTCTTGCGATAATCGATCTTGCCATCCTTTGGCAAACCGAGCCAGCGTTCCTTGGCGGCCCCGTCGGACCAGAGGACCGCGTTGACCGAGTACGGGATCAGCGAATCTTCCATGACGTGCCCCTTCACCGATTTGAACAGACCGCTGTCAGAAAGTTTCTTCGGGAACGTCGAGACACGCTTGTCCATCGGCGTCGGCACGAGTGTGTAGAGGCCGGCGGATTCCTTGTTGTGGAAGTCGGCGATCAGGATCTCGCCCTTGGAATCGGTGCCGAAGCCGGTGATCGTCAGACGCGTGTCGGCGATCTCGCGGTGGGAGAGGATCTTGTCGCCATCGTGCTTGACGGCCCAGATTTTGCCGGTCGAGTAATCGCCGTAGATGTAATGGCCGACGAGTTCGGGATGCTTCTTGCCGTAATAGACGAGGCCGCCCGTGAGTGAGCGCGCCTCGGAGTGGTGATGCTCGACGGTCGGCTTCGTCAACGGCACCGGGGCGAGCTTGCGTTCCAGCCAAAAAGGATGGCTGCCTTCCATGACGCTCCAGCCGTAGTTGTCGCCCTTCTTGACGAGGAACGCTTGTTCCCAGAGGTCCTGGCCGTTCTGGGCGCACCAGATGTGGCCGGTCTTCTCGTCGACGCACATGCGCCACGGATTGCGCAGTCCAAGCGCCCAGATTTCGGGACGAGCGCCTTTCATATTGACGAATGGATTGTCTTTCGGCACTGCGTAGGCTTTGCCGGGCGCCGGATGGTCGACATCAACGCGCAAGATCTTCGCCAGGAGTGTGCTCATGTCCTGGCCGACGACGTCCGTGTCGGAGTCGGAGGTGCCGTCGCCGGTGGTGACGTAGAGCATGCCGTCGTGTCCGAACACAAGTGCGGCGCCGTTGTGGCCGTTGGAAACGACGTCGATAATGACTTTCTCGGACTTAGGTATAATGTCGTAGGGCGGCTTCGTCTGCATCGTGTAGCGGGTGACGCGCGTCTTCTTCTTGTCCCGATCTTCTTTCTTTTTTTTACCTTCGACTTTCGGCGTCAGGGGCGAAGCCGTTTCCCCGTTGGAGCCGACGTAGATGTAGCCGTTGTCGACCCACTTGGGATGAAACTCCAGTTGATAGACGATGTCGGCCGTATCGAGCCAGAGGCCCTCCCAGGCATTCACCTTCGGATCGTCCTTCAGGCGATAGATCTTCGTCGTATTGCCGGCGCCCGGGGAAGTGACGGCGAGCAGTTGATCCGAGCCGGGAATGCGATGCGTGATCTGCATGTACGGCATCTTCATGTCGGGATAGACCCGGCTCACCTGGTACGGCGGCGGACCGTCGGGGAAGCCAACGACCTTCGACGTTGTCACCGGGACGAATTTTTCGAGTCGCCCATTCTCCGCTTTCGCCTTCGGCGCGGGGCCTTCGGGGCCGACGAAGGTCAGCGTCGGATAGTCCTCGAAGTAGTGAAAATTCATCTTCGACAGCGGAGCGCAGGTCGACAGGTCCGGGCCGTCGAAATCGACCGAGTAATCGTAACGGCACAGGGCGAATTTCCACTTCTCGCCGCGTTCGGGGCGGCCGCCGGTACGCAGGAAATCGGTCCACGGGATCTTCCCTTCGACGGACCAGCCGTCGTCGCGGTCGGTCCACTTGTTGAGGGTGCCGCGCAGGTTGACCTTGGCGTCGATGTGGAAATCGCCGTCCTTGATGAAGCGTTGAAAGCCGCCGGCGTTACGGCGTGGGATGAACATGTCGAGCACGGCGCCGGCCGGGTTGACCTGAAACTCGTAATAGCCCGGTTTGTCCTCGGCCGGCTTGAAGAACAACTCGAAGACGTCGTTATTCCACAGCATGCCATCGCGCTCCTTGATGTCGGCGTAGAGGTCGGCGTCTTCCATTTCGGCGAAGAAATAGAGAAACTCGCGGTCCCAGAGCAACTTGGCCTTCGTCTTGGTCCGTGCCGGCCGAGGTTTCTCAAGCCAGGGGACGGTGAAGTTGTCGATGACCTGGGCGTTTTTCCAGGCGGGATCGGTCCCTTTGCCGGTGAGCTTGATCGGCTTGTCGGCCCAGCGGCATTCGAATCCGGCGGGGGAACCAGCTTGCTTCGGGGGTTGCCCCTCGGTGAAGGTCGTCCACGCGAAAACAGTGGCGGCGACACCCAGTGTGCAACAAAGAAGAATGTGATGCTTCATGGCGTGATCTTCGCGGAGTTTGAGGGATGGTGGCGAGAGAATCAGCGTATCAGAATGGCGCGTCGATGCCAAGCAAAAGCCGGCGTGCGGCGCGACAATCCTGCCGGTCTGGAAAGTTTCATTGTTGAATGGTACGATGCCCCGGACCTCGTGCTCGTGGCTTTCTTGGTGGTCTGGGTGCCCTGGCGCCATTCAGTGAAGACAAGAAACCTGGGCGGCATGATGGCGCACATGAAGGGGAGGAATTCGCAACTTCCCTATGGAAGATGCCTACGCAACCATGTCAGAGAACCGTTGCCGTCCTAGTTCTGGTAAAAATGCATGACAACCTTACTGTCCGCTATTCACCCATTGTCCGCGTCGCCCGTTTCGAGTGCAACGGACAACGATGATCCCGCGCGCGAACCGTTGTGGCGAGCTGAGCGCTGCGGTCTGGCCATCTTAATCGTGCTGGCCCTGGCCTACGGCGGGCTCGTCGTTTATCGCTCGGCATTCCTCGAGCGGCCCTTGACAGACCTGGGTTGCTTCCTGCACGCGGCGTGGGCCGTGCGCACTGGCAATGACATTTATGCGGTCACCTTCAATGGCTGTTACTACTGCTATCCGCCGTTGCTCGCGATTCTACTAGTTCCACTGGCGCTGCCGCCTGCGGGGGCGGATCAGACGTGGATGTTGCCGCTCGTTTACTCGTCGGCAATCTGGTATTTCCTGAACGTTGGACTCGCCGCCTGGGGCGTGCATCGGCTGGCGGGCGCTCTGGAAGAAAACGCCGGCAGCCTGGTTCTCTCCGGCTCCCGGCAATGGTGGTTATTGCGAACCGCGCCGATCTGGGCATGTCTCGTCGCCATCGGCAGCGCGCAGGGGCATGGTCAATCGAACCTGCTGTTGCTGGCCCTGGCGTGCGCGATGATCGCGGCGTTCACCCGCGGCCAGCGCTTTCAAGCTGGCCTGTGGATGGCGGGGGCGATCTGCGTGAAGATATTCCCGCTGTTTCTGTTGATCTACCCCCTCTGGCGGCGCGACTGGCGCTGTCTGGCAGGCTGCACGGTTGGCCTGCTGCTCGGCTTGTTTGTGATACCCAGTATGGTGTTCGGTCCGACGCGGGCCATGGCGTACAATCGCACGCTGGTCACTGCAGTCGTGCTTCCCGCGCTCGGAGACGGCGCGGACAATTCCCGGGCCGAAACGCTGACGAACATCACCGCGACTGACACGCAATCGTTCATGGCCATGCTGCACAACGCGATCTATCTGGATCGCGACGCACGTCCGCCGCAGGTTTCGTCGTTAGTCTTTCGCCTGCATCTCTTCATCGCCGCGACATTGACATTGCTGACACTCTACGCCGGCGGCTGGAATCGCTCGGCCTCGGCGGCCAAGGAAACGATGTTCATCGGGATGCTTCTGTTCCTCATGATGATGACTAGTCCCGTGTGCCATTTGCATTACTTTCCATGGCTCATTCCACTCTTGATGGGCTTGATCCAATGGCAATGGCAGCCCGGTGAGACACAACACCTGAGCGTCGGCTGGATAGGGCTTTTCGTTGTGAACAATGCGGCCCACATCATGGCGCACCTGCGCGAAGATCCCGCGATGCTGGTCGTGCGTGATCTCTGTCTGTGCAGTTACGTGGGTTTGACGATCTGGCTGCTTGGCTGGATCTATCTCATGCAAGCCAAGGAACCTGGCCGAAGCAGGCCGCTTCAGGTGTTGGCACATGACTCGAATGATGTTTGACTGCGAGCGCTCAACACAGAATCGTCAGCGCGGCGTCCCCGGAATTTTTCGCGCCTTCGGATCGTCCGGCGGCCGGTCCAAGCTCAGGTACGCCAGCAAATCAACGATCTCCTGCGGCCGCAATTGCTTCTCCAGGTCCTCCGGCATCATCGATAACTTACTCGTGAATTGCTCCTCCACGTCCTTGCGAGCGACCGTCTTCAACTCGCCGCCTTGCACCTTCAGGACGACTCGCTGGGCGTTGTCCTCGACGATCAAGCCGTTGATGACCTGGCCTTGCTTCGTGTTGACCGTGACCGACTGATAGCCCGAACCGATGACGAGCGACGGGTCGAAGATGTTCGACAGGAGCTGATCGAAGTCGGCCCGGCCATTCGAGGTGATGTCCGGACCGACCTCGACGCCTTCGCCGTGCATCTTATGGCACTGTGCGCACAGCTTCTTGAAGATCGGCACGCCCGCCTTCGCATCGCCCGGCGTCTTCGCGTACAGCTCCTTCATCTGCGTGACGAGGCGTTCGCGCTCCGGATTGCGGCCATCGCGCGGGATGCCCCAGTGCTTCTCGATGAGCTGGACCAACTCCTTGTCCTTGGTCGCGAGCAGGCGGCGGGCTTGATTGACGTTGACGACGTCCTTGCTGATCTTTTTGGCCGCGATCTGATTGAAGAGCGTCTTGCTCCAGTTGGCCCGTTGCGTCAGAAGTTCGATCGCCTTGGCTTGCTCGTCGGCCGTGAACTTCGGATAGTACTTGAGCACCTTCTCCGCAACCCAGGGATCGCTGACCTTGCCGAGCTTGCCGAGCACTTTGCCGCGGAAGTCAGTTCCATCATGCTCGCTGTCGCTGATCACCTGCTCGACACTCTCGTGAAGGTCCTTGTAGCGGCCCGTGATCAGGGAATCGAGCGCCAGAAGTTGCTCACTTGGATTACCGCTGTGCACAAACGCGAGCCAGATCAGCTTGGTTCCCTTTTCATTGCCCAGGCTTACCGATAGATGGGAGGCCTCACGTCGCAACGGCTGGCGGTTCTCGTCGTCGAGTAATTTGTCGAGCAACGGCGTCAGGGTCTTCTTGAACTCGTCGAGTTGCTTGCCGGCGATCTCACCGTTCTGCACCTTGACGGTGAGGCCCGTCACGCACAGCTTGGCCGTCGCGCTGTTCGGATCCTTGGTGCTGAGCTTGTCGATGAAGCCGACCACAGCCGACGGGTCTCCCTTGGGATTGCCGAGGATGCGATCGATGGCGCGCGGCAACAGCTTGGCGACGCCCGGCGCCTTGGCGAGATCGACCTTGGCGGCGAGCGTGAGGAAGCGTTCGCCGTCTTTTTCCAGGAGCGGATGCAGGTTCTGCCAGACGATGTGCGGGATGAGTTTGTCATCGCCGCAGTGGGCGAGGACGTCGAGCAGCACCGGCAGCGGTTCAACGTCGTAGATCTTGAGCTTGGGTGCGGCAATCGCGACCTGGAGTTGCACGTCGGTGGAGCGGTCCTTGGCCAGGGTCACCACTTTCGCTCGGACGCGCGGGTCGGAAGTCCGGTAGTTCCCGAATGCCCGCACACCCCACGCCCGATAGGTCGCGTCCGCGTTGCCAAGCAGTTCGAGATGGAAGATAGTGTCAGGAGTTCGCTCGCCGAGAAGGGCCCACAACGCATGCATCCGGGCTTTGCGCGGAGCGCTCGGATCCAGGACTAACTGCTCCAGATGCCTCATGACCTGATGAACATCGAAACGCAACTCGGCCAACCGTTGGTTCAACAGGCGCTGAGCGACGTCGCGGAAATAGACGTTGGGACTGTGCAGTCGCGCAATCAACCTGTCTGTGTTCTCGTTGTGGAAGTTCAGCTTCCCCGCCGCCTTGTAATCGCCATACACCACGCGATACAGCCGCCCCTTCAAGCGGTCGATGCCGGCGGGGTCGCGGTTGGCGTCCTGGTAGCAGTGGTAGCGGTCGTACCAGTCGAGGATGTACAGGCAGCCGTCCGGGCCGACCTTTTGCGCGACCGGCATGAACCAGGCGTCGTTGGCGAGGAGGAAGTTGCTGCCGGGACCGACGCCCCACGGTTTTCCCTCGCCGCCGGCGCGCTGGGCAATCCGGTCCCCCTCTCCCCCTGTACTCAGGGGGAGAGGGGTTAGGGGTGAGGGGGCCGAAGCGCTAGGAAGCGCAATCGTATTCGGAAACCCGATGGAGAGGGAAGCCGTTGCACGCTCGCCCCCCTCACCCCCGACCCCTCTCCCCCTGAGTACAGGGGGAGAGGGGGGAAATGCGCCGACGCCTTTTCCTTTTTCAGGAAGAGCGGGGAGCAGACCTGGCTTCGCGAAGTACGTCGAGCCGTCCCTCTCAAGTTGGTCGCAGTTGATCGCGTTGCCGTGGATGTTGCCCATGTACATCTTTTCGCGATACTCCGGCGGATAGGCGTCGGAGTCGAACCAGACCAACCCGCAGTAGGCCGCCTTTTGATGCTTGTGCTTGACGATGGAGCCGATCTTCCAGGTGTAGGGCGGATACGCGCCGCCTTGACGGTGGTAGTAGCCGGTCTCGGTGAGATGCCAGAGGTGATCGATGACGCAGGCGGAGACGAAGGCGTCGCCGTTGTCGTTGAAAGCGAGGCCCCAGGGGTTCGACGTGCCTTCGCAGAAGAGCTCGAATTTCTTCGTCTTCGGATGAATGCGAAACAGGGCGCACGTGAAGTCGAAGGTCTTGCCATCCTGCTTGACGACGCTGCGATTGAAGACGCCGTTGAGGCCGTACAGAAAACCGTCCGGCCCCCACGTCAGCGAGTTGGGCAATTCGTGCGTGTCGAAGCGGCCAAAGCCCGTGACCACGACCTGCGGCTTTCCCAGTTTAGCGCTCGCAAAATCCTCGAAAGGGTAATAGAGAATATCCGGCGCGTTGGCGAGCCAGACGCCGCCGTGCCCGATGGCGATGCCGGAGGGGATGTTCAGCCCTTCGATGACGGTCGTGACCTTGTCGAACTTGCCGTCCCCCTTGGTGCTTTCGAGTACCTTGACGCGATCCTTGCCCGGCCCGGCGGCCTTCTTCGGATACTCGATCGACTCGGTGATCCAGATGCGACCACGTTCGTCGAACGTCATCGCCACGGGATTGACGATGTCCGGTTCCGCGGCGACCAGCTCGACGTGGAAGCCGGGCGGGACCGTCATCTTCTTGAGCGCCTCTTGAGGCGACAAAGCGGGGCCAGGCGGCGTCGCTTGGCCGTGCGGGATGACGTCCTTCTTCGGCGGCTGCTTGACCTGCGAAGCGGTTTCACTTTGCAGAAATGCAAACAGTGCTACGCCTACGCTGAGAAGGATGTAAAGACGTTTCATGGATTAGGCACCGTTTGGTTGCAACTCAAATGGGGTTGATTGTTTCCTGTAATGCCATTCGACGGCAACAAGAAATGAATGACGCCACAAGCGGACATGGTGGTGCGAAACATTCTTCCCGCACCGGCACAAACTTCACTGAGACCAGCGGCAAGCTAAAGCGTCGGCCCGATCGACCACGGCGCGAACTCCTCCTCGCCGACGCCGTTGATCTCGCTCTTGGTCTTCTTGCCGGACGCGACCGCCAGGATCTCCTCGAAGATTTGCTTGCCGACCACTTCAACGGGCGTTCCCTCCAAAATCACGCCGGCGTTGATGTCCATGTCGTCGAGCATGTGATGATAGAGCGGCGAGTTGGTCGCGATCTTGATCGACGGCGACGGTTTGCAGCCGAAGACGCTGCCGCGCCC
>SYHD01000137.1 GCA_005799265.1 Planctomycetia bacterium
ACATTGATCGAGGCTCTCGCGATTGCTTGCGATCTCAATCCCGAGGGAGGTAGTCCCAACTTCAATTTCGAAACGTGCGCTTCGCATTCGCGGCTCGAGAATTTTCTTCGTCTGGGTCGCGCAACTTTGCCGCCGGACAGTTACTTCTTTCGCGCCGAGAGCTTCTACAATGTCGTAACGGAAATAGATCGGCTCGGCGTAAATAGATTTTACGGCGGCGGATCCCTGCACCGCCAATCGCACGGCGAGTCCTTTTTCGCGCTTTTCACGCGACGATTCGGCTTGCGCGAACCCGGCCGAGTCCCTGTTCCTGGGCTGTATTTCCTTGATGAGCCCGAATCGGCCTTGTCGCCCAGTCGTCAACTGGAGTTTCTCGGGCTTCTGCATCAATACTGTCATGAAGGATCTCAGTTTGTAATTGCCACTCATTCGCCGATCATCATGGCGTTTCCCGACAGCTGGATCTACGTCCTGAGCGAGGAAGGAATTCAGCGCGTGGCCTACGACGACACGGAACATTACCGCGTAACTCGAAATTTTCTTGACAATCCGCAGCGTACCTTCAAGATCCTCTTCGCCGAGGAAGGCAACACAGAGTAGGTTGCACTTCCGTGGCTCCTCGAATGCGAGACAAACATGCGATTTCAATATGCAATTTTAGCCACGATGGTGGCAACATGGGCATGCTCACCTGCCGTCAACGCCGGCGACAAAAAGCCATTGCTCCCTGCTGCGCCCAAGGAGTTCGCGTTCACGCTGTCGAACGGCTACGGCGAAGGCGACCATTTCTCGAACGATCCCAAAGTGTTTGAGAACCTGTTGATCAACATGAAGAAATCGGGATTCAATTGCATCCACTGCATCTACCGCGACTGGCGCGTCGAACTTTGCCGCAAGCACGGCGTCAAGATGATGATCGACGTTCTCGCCTGGAAAGAAGGCGGCCTGACTGATATTCGCAAACCCGACCAGCGCGACACCGTCAAGAAAATTTGCATGAAGGTGCGCGGCGACGACGCCGTCTGGGGCTACAACCTGTGGAACGAAACGCTCTCGTTCTTCGGCAACCCGGACGGCAAAAATGTGGACGCCTATGTGGCGATGCTCAAGGAATGGGACCCGACCCATCCGGTCTGGCTCGGCACGCGCACGGTTTCCTACGCCAACGCACCCAAGGAAAAGCCGGGCGTGCATGGCTACTACGATTACGCCTGGCAGCGCGGCTTTCTCTGGCATTTCGCCGACCTGCAATGGTATCACAAGTATGTGCCGAGTCAGGATGGCTATATCGGCCGCTGGGAACAAGGGAGTAATTACAACTGGAATTCGTATTCACTGAACACGTCGATTGCGTTCGGAACCAAAGTGTTCATCTGGTTCATCGGCGGCCCGTTCGACAAGGAGGGCAACGTCGATCCCAAGCATCGCTTTCATCATCTGGTGAAAGTCGGCCAGGAGACGCAACACCTCTACCCCGAACTCGGCAAGATCGGCCGACCGGCGGATGTTTTCTCCACGCCAACGACGAAAACGCATGACAACAAGGAGCGCGACAAGGTTAAGGACAAGGAGAAAGTGCCATGGCGGTTGACGGCCTTTCCCGACAACTTCTGGTTTCAGATTCACGGTGGGGAAGTGCTCGCAGGCTTCTTCCAGTATCCGTCGGGCGAGGATGCGGTTTATGTTGCCAATCACAATGCCTTTGCCAAGCAGAGCGTCGCATTTTCCATCGCGGACAAGGCACGCGGTAAGGAAACCCGCATCGAGATTCTCGACCGGGAGACGGGGCAATGGAAACAATTGAAGGTCGAGGGGAATCGATACGCGTTCGAATTGCGACCAGGCGGCGGCGAGCTGCTGCGTGTTCTGGGGCGTCTGCCGCCGAAGAAGGAGTGATGTGTGCGCTAGTTTACGAATCCATTGTCCGATACCTGACGGTCGTGGTACAATGATCGTTCAATCATCCGCGTACCCATTGAAACGCGAGGTAGAACGTGTTCGACTTTTTTCTGGGACCAAGATCGATATCGCGGCGAGACTGCCTGCGCGTGGGCGCCCTGGGTGTCGGCGGCTTGACCCTGGCCGACGTGCTGCGCCATCGCGCGAAGGGGGATGCCGGAGAAACGCGGGCCAAGTCCGTCATTATGGTCTACTTGCCGGGTGGGCCTAGCCATCTCGACATGTACGACATGAAGCCCGACGCGCCCGTCGAGTACCGTGGCGAATTTGAGCCGATACGCACTAACGTTCCCGGCATGAACATTTGCGAGTTGATGCCGCGCCAGGCGATGCTTGCGGATAAATTCGCGGTCGTGCGCGGCCTACAAACGCGCGGCAATCACGATCCAACCGAATTGCTCACGGGGATTCCGGCGTCGGCCTCGGGGCAGATCGGTTCGATCCGCCGGCCTGCGTTTGGCTGCGTCATCAGCAAGCTGCGCGAAGGTCCGGGCCCGCTGCCCCCGTTCGTGAGCACGTCGGATCATCGCTTGCTGCGCTCCTACGACGATCCTGAAGAGCCGGCCTATCTCGGCCCGGCCTATCGGCCGTTCAGCGCGGTCGGGTCGATCATGCGTGATCTCAGCCCGAACCCCGATGTTCCGCGGCTGCGGCTGGATGACCGCAGGCAACTCCGGCAGGCCTTCGACCAGTTGCCGCGCGCGCTCGAATATCAAGGCGCCTTCGCGGGCATGGACAGCTTCAACGCCCGGGCGCTGGAGATGATCGCCTCCACCCGAGTGCGCGACGCGCTGGATGTGGAGCGTGAACCCCTGGCATTGCGCGAACGCTACGGCAGCGCCGGTCTCGATTTTCTGCGGGCGCGCCGACTCGTGGAATCCGGCGTGTCCGTCGTCTCGATCGCGGCTCGTTTTCACGTGCGTATTCCCGAAGCGGGCGATCCCGGCGGCTGGGACACGCACGCCCATAACTTCAAATTTCTGCGGCCCAAGCTCGCGATCTACGATCAGGCGGTCGCCGCGCTCCTGACCGATCTGCACGTCCGCGGTCTGCTCGACGATGTAGCCGTGGTCATCTGGGGTGAATTCGGCCGGCAGCCGCGCATCGGCGACGTCACGCCCGACGGTCGCGGACACTGGGGCGCGGCCGGTTTCGCATTCGTCGCCGGGGGCGGCATGCGCGGCGGTATAACGGTGGGCGAGACCGACCGCCGCGGTGAACGGGCACGCTTCCGTCCGTATCGGAGCCAGAACGTATTGGCGACACTCTATCATGTGCTCGGCGTCAACCTGGCCGCGACTACGCTCACCGACCATTCCGGACGTCCGCAATTCCTCCTCGACGATCCGACGCCGATCGCTGAGTTAATTAGCTAACAAGCCCGCAGCGCCA
>SYHD01000138.1 GCA_005799265.1 Planctomycetia bacterium
GCCCACAACAGGCACAGGTGCGGGCATGGGCTTGATATTCCATGACCTCCAGCGGGATCGGCGGAACCTCGACGGTTTGAAATCGCTTCGGCTCCGGATCAGCGGGCCCCGCCTCACGCGGTAGTTCGGCATGGCAATTCGCACACGCGTCGGGCACGAATTGCTTCGTGCGCGTGACACGTTCGGGCGGCAACAGTTGCATTCAAATGCGGCGGATGATCGGGTTGGCCGCCGCGCTGGCGTTTGGATTTCTGTTTCTTCACGGGCTTGTCCGCGCCCAAGGGATTGGCGGACGGCGGGATCCCCGAGTTGGTCGCGTTGGTTTTCAAACGCGCTTCCAACTCAGCAAGCCGGCGTTCCAGTTCGGCAATGCGAGCGTCTCGTTGGTCACAACCAGGGCAACCGGGTGCATCCATGCCGACATGCTACAAAAACGGCCCGTGCGCAGCTGCGCCAGTTTTTGATGATGAACGGTTACCAATGCACCTTTTATCATCTCGTAGGAGGGAGCAATTCATGTCCGCGAAACGCCTGTTCGTCAGCCTGTTCATGGGGCTTCTGCTCGCGTTCTCGGCGCACGCCCAGGACAAGAAAAAACCGCTCGCGATCGAGGATCTCTATCTGATGGAGAGCGTCAAATCGCCGGCGCTTTTCCCGAAGGAGGAGAAGCTCGTCTACGAACGCGTGTGGATCGACGCCAAGACGAAACAGGAATGCCATTCGCTCTGGCTCGTCAGCGAGAATCGCGAGAATCGCAAACCGCTGGAGAAGGACGAACCGGATGGACGTTCGCCCGTCGTGTCGCCGGATGGGCAATGGATTGCGTTTCTTTCGTCCCGGCGCTTCCCTGCGAGCGCTAAACAGGTTCCGTCGGCGCCGCCGTATTCGGATGCGGCCGTCGATGTTATTCTCTATCACGTCAAAACGGAAAAAGTTGTGCCGCTCGGCGCGGGCCGCAAGCATGGCCGCGTGTTTCATGACGGCTTTTATGGCCGCGTCGCGTTTTCGCCCGATAGCGCCCGGCTCGTGTTCGTGGCGGACGACGGGGCCGATCCGCGCACGCCGGAGGAGATCGAGAACGACGTGGAGATCGTCCGGCCCGATCAGGGCGAAGGCTACACCGGCTACGGCCCGGCGCAGATCTGGATCGCCGACCTGCCGAAGGGATCGCCGGACGCGGACACGCCGGGCATCACGCGCGTCACCAACGACGACATCTGGTACGGCGATCCGCAATGGTCGCCCGACGGCAAGTCGCTGGTCGTCGTCGCCAACAAGACGAAGGACCGCGAATCGGTGCGCTTCAGCATCAATAAGAACTTTGACCTATACCTGATCGACATCGTCAGCAAGAAGCAAACGCAGCTCACCACCAACCCCGGGCCGGACGTGTCGCCGCGCTTCTCGCCCGACGGCAAACAGATTGCGTACTTGAGCGTGCCGCGCAATGGGCCGCATCGGGATGTGTTCGACCTCGCAGTCGTGACGTTCACTGTGGGCGCTTCGAAGTCGCGAGTGTTGTCCGAATTTTATGGTCCCGGCGGAGCAGATGAACCCGCTGCGGCGATCTTTCCCTTGCAAGACGACTGTTGGGAGAATGACGATTTGCTGCATTTTCTCGCTGAAACACGCATGTGGTCAGTGTTCCGGCTCGCACAAACAAGAAAAGATGGTAGTAAGACGGTTCGGATGCCTGGCCTCGCCCGGCACGTGCACTGGTCTGAGTTGCGCCCATCGACTACTTCGCTGCCGCCGAAACGCCTCGAGGCAAAGGGGGAGAAGGTCGAATGGAAAAATGACGACTTCGATCTCGAAGGCATCTTCACCCCTCCGCCAGCCGAAATCTCCAAGCCGCCCTACAAACTGATCGTCTACCCGCATGGTGGCCCACACGGCCGCAATACAATCGGCTTGGACTTCACCGTCCAACTCTTCGCCGCCCACGGTTACGCCGTCTTCCAGCCCAACTTTCGCGGCTCGACCGGCTACGGCAAAAAGTTCCTCGACGCCGATCGGCTCGACCTCGGCGGCGGCGATATGCGCGACATCCTCACCGGCATCGACAAGCTCGTCAAAGACGGCCTCGTCGATCCGAAACGCCAGTTCGTCTACGGCATCAGCTACGGCGGCTTCATGACGAGCTGGCTTGTCGGGCACACGCATCAATTCCGCGCGGCCGTCGCGCAGAACGCCGTCACCGACATGAACATGATGTACGGCCTCAGCGATCTGCAAAGCTGGACGACCTGGGAGCTCGGCGGCCTCCCGTGGGAGCAGCCGGAGCGCTATGCGAAGCACAGCCCGCTGACGTACGCCAACAAGGTGAAGACGCCGACGCTGATCTTGCACGCGCGTGACGACCGCCGCTGTCCACTGCCGATGGGCAAGGCGTTTCATCAGGCGCTGCTCGCGAATAATGTGCCGACGCAGATGGTGATCTATCCGAACGAAGGGCACGGCATTCGGCAGCCGCGGCATCGCGAGGATGTGTATCGGCGCGTGCTGGCGTGGTTTGCGAAATATGACCAATGAATCCCCGTTTAGCGCTCGCGCTGAAGCGCCCTGCACATGGCGATGTACTCCGAGCGCTAAACGAATACGGAAAGCACCATGAAATCAATCCTCTGCTACGGCGACTCCAACACATGGGGCTACATCCCCGGCGCCGCTCAGCGCTATCCGCGCGACGTTCGCTGGCCCGGCGTTCTGCAAGCGAAGCTCGGCGCCGACTTCCACGTCATCGAAGAGGGCCTCAACGCCCGCACCACCGTCATGGACGATCCGATCCGCGGCGGCGCCATCAAGAATGGGCTCAGCTATTTGCGCCCTTGCCTCGAATCGCATGCCCCGCTCGATCTCGTCATCCTCGCGCTCGGCGTCAACGATCTCAAGCATCGCTTCGGCTTCTCGGCTTACGACATCGCCGCCAACATCGCGACCTTGATCGGCGTCATTCAGCCGATCCCGGTGCTGCTCGTGTCGCCGCCGCACGTCGGGCCGCTGTCCGCGCTTGCCGAGTTGTTTGCTGGGGCGCCGGAGAAGTCGCGGCAACTGGCGCCGCATTATCAAGCGATCGCGAAACAGTTGGGCTGCCATTTCTTCGATGCCGCGACGCTTGTGCAGACAAGTCCGATCGACGGCGTTCACTGGGCCGCGGATCAACATGTGCTCCTGGGAAGCCGCCTGGCAGAAATGGTGCGCGGCATCCTGAATCCCGTTTAGCGTTCGCAGACGGGCGCCCGTGACTCGACGCATGTCCGCGTATGCTAAACGAGGACCGCGGCCACATCGACCCCGATCGCCATCGTATGCGTCCGCCGCCATTCGCGCGAATGAGTTGTTGCGCCTCGCGCCAGCGATCCGTGAACTCGCGAGGGCCTCGTGAAGAGTCTGGTTCAGCGTTTATATCCGGGACGCCCGGCAATGACAGCGAAAATCGCTCGTTACCGGCGCGGGAAGTCGAGTTCTTCACGGCAAGATGCCAATCGTGCCGAGTTCGTGGGTCATCCGTGTTCACGAGCCGCAGTCGTTAGAGAGCGGAGGATTCGCATGGCACGAACCTAGCGATCCCTTACGGTCGCGGCTGGCGCTTCGATTAAGATAAAAGACGTATCCAAGAGGCCAGCCTTCTCGGTTTTTTTCCTTAAACCCCTTGTCTTTGCCCAGGTGGAATGCGAGAATCGTGTTCATAGCCGGTCCAGCAGTTTTCTTTATCAGATGTTAACCAAAGCGAGTCCTCTCATGCCGCGTGTTACCTGTCCCAACGGCCATCGCGTCAAGGTCAGCGAAGCCGATATGGGTACGTTCGTCACCTGCGATACCTGTAAAGCGGAGTTTGAAGCCGAAGCGGGCAAGGACGACGCGGACGACGACGGCAAGGAAAAAAGCGTCAAAGCGAAGCCGTTCGAGAACGGCATGCTCTATGGGCGCTCGATCGCTTTTTGGGTCTGTTCGGTCCTTGGCAAACCGGCGCTGCTCTTCGGGTTGGTACTGGTCATTCTGGGCCGAGGCTGCGATGCGACCGGCATGCGCTCGGTCTCGCGTACCGACGCCCAGTATCGCCAGGCTCAAATATTGTTCGACCTCGAATGGGATGCAAAACTGGCAACTGTCTCTTTGAAGTCGACCAAGAAGCAAAAAGAAAGGGACGAATTGAGTAAGGATGACACCCAGCGCGAGAAGAACAAGGACAAGATTGAAGCGATTGGGAAGGAACTCAAGACGCTCGGAGAGGAGTACCAAAAGTTGGCTGAGGACAAGAGGTCCCTCAGGTCGGAGAACGAAGTCATAACCTGGAAGCCCCTGCGCGAGGCGTCCCTGAAGGCGTCGAATGGTCATCGCGTGTGGAGTTACTATTACGAGATTGCCTTCATTCTCGGCACGGTCATCTTGGTGCTGGGTCTGTTGATCGTCGCATTCGCCGGCGAAGGGGCAGAGCGCTGGGTGGCTTACATCATGATGGCCATCATCACCTTCAGCATCTACGTGGGCGGCGCAGCCTGGATCGAATCAATTGTCACCTCGGCAACGAGCATGCAAGGCGGACCGCCGCCGATTATTGATCCTCTTGATCCTCCGCGACCCAAAAAAGGCGGCGGTTTCCAGCCGTGACCGTGGGCTGTTCGCGCCGAATGACTCCGCGGGCAACTTGTTGAGGCCCTACGCGTGCAGTTGTTCCGTCGTCAGGACCCACCGGTTCACGTCTCAGTCCGTCACGAATCGGGACATGTTCTTGCTCTTGATGACGTACCAAATGAGCACGTCTGATTGCATGTTACGCACGACGGGTGCAGTGCTCGTGAGAATACACGATATCGAATGCCGCTTACGCTGGGATCCACATCGCCATGAACGCATCGACCGGCGTCGCCTCCAAGCGCTGGCGATCCTGGCACAATTCCAGAATCGCATTGGCCTGTGCCGGCTTCAAGCGCGTCGCCAGGTTCTCCTCGAACTTCTTGACCAGCAACGGGACGCCTTCGCCGCGGCGACGACGATGGCCGAGCGGATATTCGACCTCGATCTTCGCCGTTGACGTGCCGTCCTTGAAAAAGACCTGCACCGCGTTGGCGATCGAGCGTTTGTCGGCTTCGAGATATTCGCGCGTATAGCGAGGGTCCTCGACGACTTGCATCTTGGCACGCAAGGCATCGATGCGCGGGTCGAGCGCGATTTTGTCTTCGTAATGATCCGCGGTCAATGTGCCGAAGATGAGCGGGATGGCGACGATGTATTGCAAGCTGTGATCACGATCGGCCGGGTTGTGCAGCGGGCCGGTTTTGCTGATGATGCGGATCGCCGACTCCTGCGTCGTCAGCACGATGCGGTCGATGGCGTCGAGCCGATCCTTGACGAGCGGATGAAGTTTCATGGCGCACTCGGCGGCGGTCTGGGCGTGGAACTCGGCCGGGAACGCGATTTTGAAGAGGACGTTCTCCATGACGTAGGAGCCGTAAGGGCGCGGCCGCTTGAGCGCGTTGCCCTTGAAGAGCACGTCATGGAAGCCCCACTTCGGGACCGTCAATGCGCTGGGCAGCCCCGGTTCGCCGTTGAGCGCCAGCAACGCTAGCCGTACGGCCCGGCTTGTCGCATCGCCGGCGGCCCATGATTTGCGCTGTCCCGCGTTCGGCGCATGCCGGTAAGTACGCAAGCTCTGGCCGTCGATCCAGGCGTGCGACAGGGCGTTGATGATTTGCTCCCTCGTACCGCCGAGCAGCTTGGTCGCGACCGCCGTGGAGGCGACCTTGACAAGGAGGACGTGATCGAGGCCAACGCGATTGAACGAATTTTCGAGAGCGAGCACGCCCTGGATTTCGTGCGCCTGGATCATCGCGGTGAGAACATCGCGCATCGTCAGCGAATTCCCGCCCCTCTCCCAGAGGGAGAGGGGGGCAATACGCACGCCGGCACAGATAGTCCGTGACCGCCAGTATCGCGCCGAGGTTGTCCGACGGATGTCCCCATTCCGCCGCGAGCCAGGTGTCGTTGTAATCGAGCCAACGGACTGTGCAGCCGATGTCGAACGCGCCTTTGACAGGATCGAGCTGATGGCTTGTCCCCGGCACGCGCACGCCGCCCGGCACGACGGTCCCCGGCACAATTGGCCCGAGATGCTTGACGCAGGCGGGATATTGCAGCGCCAACAGTGCGCAGCCGAGGCTGTCCATCAGGCAATAGCGCGCGGGGTCGAACGCGGCGGCGCTCGTGATCGGCGTGTTGAGCACGTAGTCGGCGATGGCGACGAGCTCGGCGTCGGGTTCGGGTCGGGCGTTGCTGTCGGCGGCGTGTACGGACATAGGTGTTTTTTCCTTTTATTCGTCTTACGCTCGCATGGCGCCGCGCGAGCGCTAAACGAATACGGACCATTGCATCAGTTGGTAATGCTGGTATAACTAATTCGCACAAGGCATCATCGTCAAACCCCGTGGAGATCGCATCATGACGCGTCTGCTGTCCCTCGTGTTCCTTTTGCCTTTTTCCTTTTTCCTCTCGCCTTGGGCCATGACCGCCGGCGACAAGAAGGATGACGGCTGGGTTCCGATTTTCAACGGCAAGGACCTCAAAGGCTGGAAGACCGATCCTGGCGACCAGCTCGAAAAATCATGGTACGTCAAGGACGGTATCCTCTACTCGAAGGGCAAGGCCGCCAGCCACATCTTCAGCCCGCGCGACGATTACCAAAACTTCCACTATCGCATCGAAGTCAAGATCAGCGACAAGGGCAACAGCGGGCAATACTTCCGCACCAAGTACGGCCCCGGCTATCCCAAGGGGTACGAAGCGCAGATCAACAGCAACTTCCCCGATCCGCAAAAAACCGGCAGCCTCTACAACTTCGTCAAGATCACCGAGATGCTTGTGCCGCCGGATACCTGGTTCACGCAGGAAGTAATCGCCAACGGCAATCACATCCAGATCTTCGTCAACGGCAAGAAGACCGCCGATTTCAAGGATGAGAAGAACACGCATACGCGTGGCCATTTCGCAATCCAGCAGCACGGCCCCGCCAAGGGCGGCCCGGACGTGGTGGTCGCGCTGAAGAAGATTGAAGTAAAGGAACTGCCGCCGTCGAAGTAACGCATCAGCCGCTCGCGGCTTAGCGCTCGCGCGGCGCCATGCGAACGCCAAGCCGCGCGCGGCTATGAGATCTTGTTCCATGAGCGTAATGTGCAACAGTTGTGGCCGGCTTTCGCAGGATCACGAATTTTGCGACAGTTGCAATGTCGATCTGACGGTTACGACGGCGAGCTTGCCGCCCGAATGTTGCCCGCTGTCGCCGTCGGGAGTGCAGTTGACGTTGGAGCAGCGACAGATTCTGAGCTTTCCGGAAGCGTCGTTACTGGTTCAAGGGTTGGGCGAGGCGAGCCGGCTGCACTGGATCTCCGCGAAAGACTGGGTCGAGCATGGGCCTCGCATCGAGAAGCGTTTGTCCGTGCAATTTCCGTCGCTTCCCACGGGCCGTCTCATTGAGGTTGCGCAAGGCCGTTGGCTGATCTACGACACGTCGGTGAACTCGGTGCGCGCCTGGACGCTGCCGCGCCTGGACGATCCGATCGCGGAACTGGAGCGCCTCTCGAAGGCTGTCCATTCCCTCGCACAGACGCTGGGTTGGCTCCATCAGCATTCGCTGCTTTGGCTCAACTTCGATCCACAAACGCTGGAGGACATCGGCCCGCTCGAAGGGAAATCAGCCCCGGTGGGGCTTCGACGCTTGCACATCACGAATCTCGACCTCGAATTGTTCCCTTTCGGTGTGATGCCCGAGCGCGTTCGTGTTCATCCCAGTTATGCGGCTCCCGAAATTGTGCAATTTCGCGCCGTTGACATCGGGCCACGCACCGATGTTTACCACCTCACACTGTTCGTCTACTACTGGCTTGCCGGTCGATTTCCAGATGGACTGTCGGGCGGCGGTCTGGAGCGGTATCACTACGAGCTGCCGTTCTTGCGCATATTCGCGCCTCATTTACCCGTGGGGATCATTCCGGTGCTCGAGCGGGGTCTGTCGATCCAGCCCGATCGCCGTCATGCAACGCCGCGCGCGTTCGCGCACGCTCTTGACGCCGGCATCGCGCGCGCCAAGGAGCGAAGCGCGGCGATCGGGCCGTTTCGTTGGGATGTTGGCGGCGAGACGCGCGCGGGGCGTGCCAAACAAGAGCTGCAACGTGGCAACGAGGATACCGTTCTCATCAAGGACGACGGCGCCGCCACGCTTGTCGCGGTAGCTGACGGTGTCTCGACATGCGATATCGGCTCTGGCGGTCTCGCCAGCGTCATGACCACCATCGTCATCGAAAATGCGTTCGGCGCGGGCTGCACGCATGAATCATTTGCGAAGCTCATTGCCACGGCAACTACGGGTGCCTCGACAGGCTTGCTCGAATGGGCACTCGCCCATAATTGCCGGGCCGAGCTCGAAGCAGGCAGAGACCTCATGGGCACGACGCTGACGGTCGGCTGGCTGCAAGATTGCGAGCTCAGCATCGCCAACCTCGGCGACAGCCGCGCGTACTTGGTGACGGCCGACGCCATCGAGCAATTGACCGTGGATGGCGATCTCGCCTCGGACCTCCTGTCGCAAGGGGTGGCTCCCGAGGAAGTCCTCGAACTCGGCGCCATGGCACGTTCATTGCGCGAGTGCGTCGGCGGCTGCACGCGCTCCCCCGACGGCGAACTGGCGATCCTCCCGGAGAGCACGCAGCCGAAGGTGACGCGCTGGCCGCTCGCGATTGGCGATGTGATCGTGCTGTGCTCCGATGGCCTGGTCGAGGAGGGCTTCTTTCTGGAGCCACACACCGTTGCCGCCATCGTCCGCGAAAGCAAGGATCGCCCCGCCGCGGAAATTGCTCACCTTCTAGTCGAGGCCGCCGATTCGTTGCAGCGTGTGCCGACGGTGCTCGAGCCGGACGGATTCGGCGACAATATTTCGTGTGTGGTGGTTAAGATTAAGGATACCGTTTAGGCCCGCGTCGCAGATGCGGGATTTGCTCCACTCGCGTCTGCGACGCGGGGCTAAACGAATGGAATGACATGCCATGGCCGACGCGTTCATTCTGCGCTGGAAACTCGATCGACCGTATCTGGAACAGAATACGCCAGGGGACGTGTACGCGCTCGTGACGATTGAGCCGAACCCGGCGGCAGTCGTCAGCGCCCCGGCGGCAGCGTCGATTCCGACACACCTCATCCTGCTCGTCGATGTCTCCGAATCGATGGACGTGCTGGTACGACGCGATCCGAATGCACAGAAGGTGGGCGCCGCCTCGGCCGAGGGGAAGGCCGCCCAGCGTGTTGTCTCTGATGTCCCTAGCCGGCGCGAGATGGCGGCTGGCGTCGTCCAGAAGATGATCGAGCGATTACACGGCGACGATCTCGTCACGCTTATCGCCTTCGACGATAAGGCGCACGTTCTGGCGAAGGCTCTCAGCCCAAACGACATGGACGCTGTCTGTAGCGCCATCCAGAAAATTCACAGCGAAGGCGGCGGCGGCACGGCCATCGGCAAGGCTTTCGAGAGCATCCGCGACGTACTCTCAAGCATTGAAGACGCGCCGCGTACACGCAAGGTCGTCCTCCTCACCGATGGCGAGGACAAGGAGCCGGACAGCACGCTTGCTATCGCCAAGTCGGTCGGCTGGGACTTCAAATTGCCGATCGTCGCCTTCGGCACCGGCGAGTGCAAGATTGCTTTTTTGACGGAGCTTGCCAAGACGAGTCTCGCCGGCGCCTTCAACCACATTCGCGATGAGACGGTCGCGCAGAAGCTCTTCGGCCAGGCCGTCAACAGCCAGAAGAACATCCAGGCGACCAATGTTCAGCTTCAACTTTGGCTGTCGCCGGAATTGCAGGTGCGCGAGTTGTATCGCACCAAGCCCGAGATCCTTTTCGTCGGCGATCTGGTCCCCGACGCGAATCATCTGATTTCGCTTCGGCTCGAACAGATGGAACGCGGCAAGGCCTACGAGTTTCTTTTCCGCTGCACCTTGCCGGGCCGGGCGGCAAATCAACGTTTGCGCATCGCCAAGGCGACGCTAACCTACGATGTGCCGAGCATGCAGAAGAAGGACGAGAAACTGGAGTCGAATATCGTCGTCGAGTTCACCGCCGACGCCAACCGCGCCGCCGAGCGCTCCGGCGACGTGCGCAAGGTGCTCGCTCGCGCGGAGGTCCAGCGTCAGGTACTTTTCCTGCAAGGTAAGATCGATATCCTCAAGGCCGGCGGCGGCACGCAGCGCGATCGCGAAATCGTTGCCCGGTTGCTGGAAGCGCTCATCAAGAAGTTCGAGGACTTTGGCGATCAGGCGACCGCGAACCAGTATCGCGGCATGAAGGACGAGTTCACGCGCAAGGGGACGATCTCGCAGGAGATGCTCAATCGCTCGCTGGCGGCGTCGTCGCGCGCCGAGGAGATGGTGATGGCGGGGGATATTGATTTTTGAGGAATTTCTCCCCTCTCCCTCTGGGAGAGGGGAGAGGAGAATCACTATGCCCGCATGCAGCATTTGTGGTGAAGCGATCCCGGCGGGGAGCCGAACCTGCGCCATGTGCGGTTCGAGCGCTGATGAACCCACGTCGCCGGCGTCGGGCCTGTTCCTGGAAAAGCCGGCGCGTCCCCTGCCCGCGAAGTTGCCGCCGGGGTGTCGTTACTGTCCTGGTTGCTACGAAATCTATGGCCCGGCCTTTACGGACTCGTATTGCAAATGTGGCACCGAATTGTTGAGCGAGTTGCCGACGAAGTCCGAGACGATACCTATGGCCGCGCTGGCCGCTCCGCCGACCGCCGCGCTCGCCGATGTGGTGCCATTGGCGCCGCTGCTGGATGAAGAGCCGATGGCGCCATTCGACGGCGACCTGCCGCCGATGGCGCCGCTCCTGGACGATGTGCCCATGGCCCCGTTTGCCGAAGCCGCGCCACCGCCGGAGGATCCCGCCGACACGCCGGTGAAAATTCGTCTGGTCAAGCCGCCGACGGGAACGCCGAGTATCGTCCTGTACGGCCCCGACAAGCAGCCGTTGCAGTACTTTGCTCTGAACAAGGACGCGACGCTGATTGGCCGGCTCGACGCGGTGGCGGGCGTCTTTCCCGACATCGATCTCGACCAGTGGTTCGACCGCGCCACCATCCGCAAGATCTCGCGTCAGCACGCCCTTATCCTGCGCACCCGCGCGAGCAAGACGTTTGTCCTTCGCCCCTTGATCGGCAACACCGGCACGCAGCTCGAAACCGAAATGCTCGAAGCCCAGCAAGACTACCCGCTCCAACCAGGCCACCGCATCATCCTCGGCGGAACGATACGGTTGAAGTTTGAGATCGCGTAGCCGCTGGCAGTGTGATAAGTTAATCGGAAGGGATCCTATGAGCGCAGCCGCATTGACTCCGCGTGTTCGCACCATGGTGATCTGCGATTCAGTCCGAAAGAGCAAGATGGAAGCCGGCGTATTTCACTTGAAGGGAGTTCGACAGGGGATGACGGCCCGCGCGTTTCCGTTGGCATCGGAACTTTGGTTGTTTCTGTTGCTGTCGAGCCCACGCGCGGGTGTCTTCCCAGCATATGTTCGAGTGGCAAATGCCAGGACCGATCGGGCAGTCTTCCATGCCAATCTAAATCCTCAACCCGAATTCACTCTGGACGGTCAGTATTTGACGTACAGCACGCCGATCCGATGTGAATTTCCTGATGAAGGAACATACACTGTCCAGTTGTCGTTTTTTCAAGCCGTGGGCATCGATGTTCTAAAAGGAGAGATGCCGTTCTCGATTTCCTTGGAAGGAGATTAGATGATGAACAACAAGACGCGCAAGATGGCGGCAACGTCGATTCACATTGATGGTGAACTTGTTCCGATTACCGACCCCGCTCATCAGGCCGCGGTCGATCGTCTATTTGAGTTGGGGGCGGCCAAGCTTAGCAAGGCCGACAGGATACTGCTCGCCAATTTGCCGAGTGCCAAAAAGCCCAAGGCACGCAAACGAAAATAGTCGCCAGGCAATGCCCTCCAAAAATACCAGCACCCTGAACGCCCAAACCTTCGAATGGAACAAGCGGCCCTACGTGCGCGCCGAAGTCCCGAGCGGCGACAACCGTGGCAAGGTTTTCACGGTCGCGCAGCCGCTTGCGGAACGCTATGAGATCGTCAACTTCTTCGCGTCCGGCGGCATGGGGCTCCTTTTAGAGGGGCTCGATCAGCGCACGCAATGCCGCGTCCTTATCAAGACGAATCTGTTCTACGACGTGATCCCCTATGCAAAGGTGCGCGATCAGGAAGGCTTCACGAATCAACTGCGGTTGCCGAGGAAGACACTGGAGATGGAGCGGCGCATCCTGGTGCTGTTGCGCAACGCCGGCTGCAACGCGGTGCCGCACCCGAACGATTTTGTTTACGACTCGAATCCGCATTTGGAGGGGCCGTACACGACCGAGGATCGCAAGGAGTGGAAGTACAACGATCAGGACATGCTCGACGCGGAGCCGTACTTGGTCATGGAAGCAGTGGAGGGGCAATCACTGGAGCAAGTGCTGGCGAGCACGCCGGGGCGTCGGCTCTCGGAGATGCGCGCCCTGCGGATCATGTGCCAGGTCGCGGACGTGCTGCACGTCTTGCATCAGCCGAAGCCGATGCGCGCGGGCATGACCTGGCAGCTCATCTATCAGGACCTGAAGCCGGCGAATTTGTTGATCTCCTCGCAGGATCGCGTGACGGTGATCGATCTGGGCGGCTGCCAGCTTCTCAATCTCGATTCGGGCCAGAAGCTGCTGCCCGGCGCCTCCACGGCGGGTTACTGTCCGCCGGAGAGCGAACAGCCGTACAACCTGTTGACGCCGGCGGCGGACGTGTACACGGTCGGCGCCAACCTGTTTCAATTGCTGACCGGCAGAAGCCCTCTCGAGTTCCTGCCGTCAGCGGTGGGAACGATGCAAGCGCGCGCGGCCCAGTTCGATTTCAAGCACCTCGACTGCCGGCCCGCGCTGAAGGAGCTGATACAGCGTTGCCTCGACCCGGAGCCGGCGAAGCGCTTCGCGGATGCGCAAACGTTGCAGCGGGCGATGAGCGCGATACTGCGGGGGATGTGATTAAACTATGGTCCACTCAATGGGCTACGGAAGTGTCGACAAAGCGACGATGAATGGGAATGCCGGTTGGAGATTCCTGACCAGCCGATCATCCGCCGTGATGAACTCGCATTGCTCACGTTCTGCGAGTGCGACGTAAAGGCAGTCATAGACGCCGATGCGCATTTGCGACGAGATTGCGATGGCCCTCGGTGTAAGTTGGACTGCCGGGAACAACTGCGGCGCGGTCGTCATCACGTTGGTCCAGAGCGTCAGGGCGTCACCCGGTGTCAGGCGTCCTTGCCGTTCTGCACGAGTGAGGGCGTGAGCGACTTCGGTTGTGAAAACATCGGGAGCGAGGAGTTGATGGACGTTGGTGCGAGATTCGTCGCGCAGCAGTCGAGCATTCGTATCATCCTGCTCCGTGAGGACCCACTTGAGCGCTACGGATGAATCGATGACGTAGATCATGGTTGCGGCAATTCACCACGGAACTCGCGGATGGCAGGCACCCCGATGTCGAGGACGCCGTGCTTGGCGAGAACCTCCTGTCGGATCCGTTCCGCTCGTTTCTGCACACGCAGCGCAATTTCCGGAGGAATCGGCTTGCCCGCGGCGACGCACTCGGCGACGAACTGGGCATCAGCCATCAGATCGGCCGGAATCGTTGTGTCTGTTTCGGTTGCGTTCATGACTTCCATTCTGTCCTATTCGTGGAAGAGGGTCAAGTCCGTCCGAACATTTCCCGTTTCGCGCTTCATGCAGCCTGCGTCAATTGCCATAATATCCCCATGAAGCTCATCGTCGGCGAACGTCTGGAGGGCGCTGGCCCCGCGCAGCAACCGGGCGGCTACGTCATCACCGGTGTCGTGCGCGAGACGGCCTGGCATGGGCTCTATGCCGCCAAGAAGATCTTCTACAACTTCGACTTTACCGCCAAGCGCGTGCGCGAGACCGATGAAGTCGAATGGCTCGACGTTTTCCTACGTGCCAACCGCTATCCCTATCTCGACGATCCCGCCTACGTGCAGGCACGCCGCGCTCTCGCGCGTGCCGAGGTGCGCGCGGTCCTGGGCAATCGGCACTCGAACCTTTGGCCCGAGCCGCTCGATCTGCTAGAGATCGAGAACACGCGCGATCCGTTCACGTTCGGCGACGATTGGGCGCGCGTGGGCGAGCCGATCCTCGTCTACACGCGGCCGACGGGGCGATTCACGCCGGAGTGGCGGCAGCAGATCTTGCCGGTTTCGTCGATCCTCTCCGTGCTGGCGGAGCTGCTGGAGTTCATGCGACAGGCGCACGCGGAAGGGTTGCTGTTGCTCGGCCTGGGCCCGTCGTCGCTATTGATCGACGCCAGCGATCGCATCCATTACCTCGGCACCGAAATGGTGCTGTCGCAGCAGAGCGCCTTGCTCAAGGACCTGACCTCGTCCGCCGTCTGGCAACGGCTCTATCCCGCGGAACGCTTCGCCTCGGGCTACTCGGCGCCTGAATGCTTCGACCCGGCTCGGCGGCCCGACGTTCGCTCCGATCTCTACTCATGGGGCACGCTTGCCTTCGGGCTCCTCACCGGCGCCGAATTGACCAAGCTCGCCCAGGAGCAAGGTCGGCCGTGGCAGGTCTTCGGCGACGCTCATTGGACGCAGCTTGAGAAAGTCCTCGGGCAGTTGCCGAAGAACAGCGTGCAGGGCTGGGCGGAGCAGCTCGGCGTCGAGGCGCGCGGCTTCTTGCAGGATTGGCCGCGCAAGTTTCTGACGGTGTTACGCATGCTCTTGGATGCCGAGCCGGGGAGGCGTCCATCGTCGGCGCAGGAGCTGCTGAAGTGGCTGGTCGATCCGCCGCCGCCGCCGGTCGCGGGGGTTGTCGCGCTGCACATCGAAGCGGACATGGCCAAGCTGCTGCTCGATTGCACTGGCGTCGAAGCGGGGCTGGACATTTCGATCCAATGCACGCGCAACGAGCCGGCGCGGCTGCCGTCGGATGGCGAGACCGTGGTCGAGGGGCCGGTGCGGCCAATCATTGGTTTGGATCGGTTGCCGTTGACGGACCAGGCGATCTACTACACGGTCTTCACGCGGCGCAAACAGGACAACGGCATCGTTCACTCGCGTGGCGTCTCGGCGGAGTTGTGGCAACCCAACGAGAAGAACCTGCGTGCCTGGGTCGAGGAGCAAGCTGTCGGCGCATTCGACGCGCAGAATATCCCGACCCGCGTCGGCATGGTGCTCGGCGCACTTGATTTCAGCCTGGTGTCGGACGCCCTCCTTGGTTCAACCATTCCACGATTACGTTCCTGGGTGCTGCGCCGCATCGAGCAGGTGTTGCGGGGCCAGGGATTCAACCCGGCCGTGGAGGGGAGCCTCTGGCGCTGTCTGCGCGATCCACACGTCGAGATGCGTCAGGCCGCGGCGACGACCCTCTGGAGCGCTCATCCCAACAAGTCCGATGCGCTCCTCGTACGCCTCATCGAAGCGCTCGAAGCGCCCCCGCTCGAGGCGCCGATCGCGCTGGCTCATTTTCTCCGGCATCTGCAATTGCCCGAAGAACGCATTCGTGCCACGCTACAGCGGCTTGAGACACAGCGTCCGACGGAGTGCCCACTGTGCAAGAAAACGCTGACGCACGGCGAGCGCGGCGCCCATCTGCAGACAGAACACGGCTACGTGCTTTTCGAAGGCGACCTGCTGCCCGCCGAGGTCGTTATCGCCCGCTTGTGGGAACGCGTATTCGAGCGGCCCGACCGCGCGGCGCACGAGGAGCTTGTCGGCATCTATCTCAACCTGCCCGGGATAGGTGCAAATACGGATGCCGCCGCCGCTCGCTACGTCGAGGGACTCCATCGCTTCCTGCTCGGTCAGTCGAAGGAATCAGCGGCTTCGACCATCCCGGTCGCCTTGCCGTATTCGTCGATCCTCTCGTATCAGATGAACCTTCGGCACAGCGCATCCTTTACGCCGATTGTACGCACGCTGCTCGCCTCGCCTCACCAGCGTCTACGGGAGCTCGGCAGCCAGAGCGTGCTGCCGTCGTTTCAAACGCAGTTGCGCCTGCACCCCATGTTGTCGGAAATGCGACGTTTGCTCGCGACCGTTTCGAGCGACATCGGCCAGACCGATTTGCGAATCGATCTGTGCCGGCAGTTGGGGCAACTTGGCGTCGATGCGGCGCTCGTCAACGACTGCATTGCCCAATTGCAAGAAGAGCGACTCGTCGTTTGTCCCGATTGTCAGGCCTCGGTCAAGTCGCGCGATCTGGAATTGCACATGCGGCGCGCGCACGAGGTATTCCAGTTTCGCGGCACGCGCCGCACCTACATCGACACGCGCGACGCCATTCTCAAAGCTGTGTGTACGTCACCGACCGATCTCGCCGCCTGGAAGAGCCTGCAATCGCTGGCGGCGGACAAGCATCCCCAGGACACGAATCGCTATCTGGTCGTTTGGCTTTATCAATTCATCAAGGACGTGGACGCCGAACTGCGCGGCCCGGCCTTGACGGCGTTAGCGGACGTCCTGGTGTCCTCGGAGAGCGCGGCCTCGCTTTTGCCGTTGTTCGTCGGGCCGAGCAAGAACGCCTCGTGGGAGCTGCTCGGCCAGCGTCTTGGCCTGGAACTATGTACGCGCCTGCCGCCGCCGATCCCCGCGCCGGTCATTCCGGCGCTATTGCCGCTGTTGGATCATAAAGAGCTACCACGCCGCGTGCGTGAAAATGCGACGCTGACGCTGTTGCGCTCGGTGGATAGGGATCGCACACGGACAGCGGAGTTGCTGCGCGCCTACGTCGGGCAGTCGAGCAAAAAACGTGGCATGGAAAAGCTACAGCAACTTGAGCAACGCTTCGGACATTCGCCGGCGCTCGACCTCGTCGTACAGGAGCTCGACGATGAGCTTCGCATGGCCTGCCCGCGCTGCGAGATCGAATTGCGCAAAAAGGACATGGTTGCGCATCTCTGGGACAAACATCGGCTGATTCTCGACGGGCAGCGCGTGCGCGAGCCGTGGCGCGTCATCGAGGATTGGATCGTCGATTACGGTCTGGAAAAGGACCCGCAGGTGCTGCAGCGTTGTCGTGAACTCGCGCTCAAGGATGACCCGTCGGCCGGCCTGGCGCGGCTGCAACGGCTGCTCTATCGGCGCGGCTTGCGCGATCGCGAATTGCTGACGGAGTTGCGCTCGCTCGTGAAGACGGACAAGGCGACGCTCTGCCCGCATTGTTGCGCTTCGGTTCCGATTGAAAGCGACCCGGAACTTGAGCCGCTTGTTTTCGAGGAGTCGTGTCTGGAAGGCTACGGCTATAAACTCGAGGCCCTGGAACGCGGTCTGGTGCCAGCGCTGCGAATCGAATCGCCCGAGGCAATCCTCTTTCGCGGGCGAGAGCCGGGACGCTGGATGACGCGCGTCGGCGGCATCTTGTTGTTGACGGGGCCGCTGGTCGTGATAACCTTCATCGCGCTGCGTTCGCAGATCCAGCGGGAAACCCCATCGTCGGTTCTTGCCGGCCTGGCGTTGGGTATCGGCATGCTCGCGGCGGGCTTCCTCTATCTCATCTGGCCCGGTCCGCGCTCGGCGCAGGACCGGCTCATCAAGTCGGCGTGGAAGCTGCTCGTGCCGGAAATGCTGCAAGATCACATGGGCAAACGCGAGTGGAGCTTCCTCAACGGGCTTCTCCAGATGTCCGATGGGCTGACGAATTACCAGCCATCGCGGGATCTACTTCTGGAGTGTTGCGAGGAAGCCAGCGATGCTGCCAGGAACGAGGTCGCCGCACGCATCTGTTTGGCGTCGTTGAGCCGGCGCTGTCTTGCCGACATGCGCGAGCGCGGGCAGCGTCCGTTCGACATTGTTCTGACGCTCGCGGCGGAGAGCTTCAAGGGAAAGCTGCCGTTGTCGTCTCTCAGCGAACTTTACGAGAACTTCCACGGCCGCGAACGGTCGGTGTGGACGAAGAGCGAGCTCAATTACCTGACGATCTTGACCGCCCATCACGCGGGCCTGGCGGAAGTGGATACCGACGATTGGCTGAACCTGGGCCGAGCGTTTCCCGTGTTGCATGCGGTCCTGAATCTCGAATCGCGCTGGCACTGGCTGCAATTTTTCGCCATCTGGACGGCGCGCTCGGGCAAGTTGTGGGAGAAAGCCGGCCCCGCGCTGACGATGCTCGAACTTGCCGAGGATCCCGCCGAGCACGAGGAGATTCTCGCCTACTATTCCGACGTGCTGCTGTTTGCGCCAGGGCCGAACCTCGTCGTCGGCAGCAAGGGCATCTGGCTCGAAGGGATCTGCGTCACCACATTCTCGGCGAATACGGAAATATCCGTGGAGCGAGGCGCCGCCGGCTTCGAGCTAACTATTGGCAAGGTGTGTGTGCGCTACGACGAAAGCCCGCGTCCGTATCTCGACGAGATTAAACGCTGGCTGCGCTGGTACTTCTTCGAGTTCGTGCCGGTGATTGCCAATGTAGCCCATCCGATGAGCGAGAGTCGGCATCGCATGTGGCAGCTCTCGAAGGTGGAATGCCCGGAGTGCAAGCGGCCGCTCGTGCCGTGCTTGGGCGATTTGGGCGTGGTGCTCCGTTGAGGCGCTGGCGGCGATGCGTTCGGGCACAATAATCATTTACCAAGGATGCGATCCCAGCGTGCCTTCTGATACGCCAGCTTCTCGGCCGTCGTCATCTTCGCGAAGTCCGGCTCGGCGGCCGCGTGTTTCTTCGTGTCGGCTTTCTTCTTAATCGGCAAACTGATCGTCGTCCCACTTCCGCCGTAGCTCATCACCCCGGTTTGCAGCGTCAGATCCTCGTCGAGCGTGCGCTGCGGTTTGACACCCAGGCCCTGCAGGACGCCGTGGTACGCTTTCACCGCTTCCTCGGCCGTGATTTCGCCGTCCGCGATCCAGCGCAGGAAACGCACGAAGGCGAGCTGGTTCTCGGCGTTGTTGATCTTGCGGCCAAAGAGGGCGACGCGAGCGCCGTACTTCTTCGCCTCGCTGAGTAGCTTGAAGGCGTCATAGGTGGTTCCCGCCGAGCCGCCGAGGATGCCGACGACAAGGTGTGGATCGTAGTGCACGAGATCTTCCATCGCCTTGGGACCGTGATAGACCATCTTCAGGAAAAGCGGTCGGCCTTTCGTCGTGACGCCGGCGAGCGTGCGCGCGATGACGTCGTTGATGAAGTCGGGAATCTTGCTCGGCTCGATGGATTCCGGGCAATTCGGGTCGAAGACTTCGAGAAAGTGGCGAAAACCCTTGCGCTCGGCTTCGAGGCGAAATTCCTTGTAGCGTTCCAGCGCCTCGCGATCGATGCCGCTGTCGTTCTGGAAGGTGATGCTGTAAAGGCCAAGATTGGCGCCGCGGTGCCGTTCGCCGTCCGCGCACGCGAGCTGCCCGCACTGGATGTGGTCGAGTGTCGCCGTGCGAAAGGGGAGGGCGGGCTGCGCGGGGCTGCGGCTGCCACGCATCACGTGGATGTCGGTCGAGTCATTGGCGCGGGCGGCAGGCGAAACATGGCTGGTGTCGAAGAGGCGTTTCTGGATGGTCAGCATGTCATTCGTGTGGGCCGACATGAGCATGATGTCGACGAGGCCCTGCGCGACGATTTGCTCGATTTGCTCGCGATATTCCTGCAAGCTGCGCTGGCGTGCCTCGCCGCCAGGCGCTTCGGGCGACCGGCCGGTGGCGACGACGCCGAAGCCCATGTCGGCGTCCTTGGCATCGGCAAGGATGAAATCCTTGGCGCGTTGTGGGTCGGCGTGGATGCGGGACAGTTTTTCGTCGAGAGATTTTTTCATGGTCAGTCAACAAGCCCCTATTTTGCCCACGCGTTGCGAGGTATCGCGCGTTGCGCCGGTTTGCCTTCGACAACGGCTGTCGCCTTCGAGCCTCCCGTCAGGCGTGCCTCAACCTGCTCGATCGTCTCGCGCAACACGCGCGCCGAGTTTTGCAGGCCGAGCCGTTCCTTCGGCGTTAGTGCCAGTTCGATCTGTTTGCGCACGCCGCCACAACCGATTTCGGTCGGGACGGACAGGCACACGTCGCGGATGCCGTACGGTCCGCCGATGAGCGAACTGATCGGCAGAACGCGGCGCGAATCGAGCGCAATCGCATGCACGACTTCACGGATCGACAGCCCGACCGCGAAGCCGGCGCCGCCTTTTTGCTTGATGACCTGAGCGCCGGCGCCCTTGGTCGCGTCGAACACTTCCTTGGCACAGACCGCATCGAAGCCGGGCCATTGCTCCAGCGGCAACCCGTTGATAGTTGCGCTGGACCAGATGGGAACCATACTGTCGCCGTGTTCGCCGAGGATGAGGGCGTTGACCTGCGTAGCGGGAACTTGCAGCCGTTTGGCGAGATTGCTGCGAAAGCGTGTGGTGTCGAGCACCGTCCCCAGGCCGATGACGCGCTGCCAGGCCAGGCCAAGCCGTTTGACCGCCAGATAGGTCAGCACATCGACCGGATTGCTGACGACGATGACATAGGTGTTTTCTTTTAGTCCCGCGGCTTTCATCTGGTCGAGGATGCCGGTGAAGAGATCGACGTTGCGATTGATGAGATCGAGTCGGCTCTCGTCGGGCTTGCGGCGCAGCCCCGCGGTGATGACAACGATCTGGCTCGTCGCGACTTCGCTCATGTCGCCGGCGCTGATGCGCTGGTCCGCGACGAGACTTGCTCCGTGGAGCAAATCGAGCGCTTGCCCCTGCGCGAGTTCGGCGTTGGCGTCGATCAGGCAGATGCCGCTGACGACGCCGCCGCATTGCAGTGCATAGCCCGTCGAGCTGCCGACGAGGCCGCCGCCGCCGATGATGGAGACTTTCATGTTGATAACCTCATCTTGTCCAATCTTCGACCATAAGCCCTGGGATTAGCTTGAAATCACGCATATTCCTGCTGACCAGGGTGGTGGCTTGATGTGCCAGAGTAATCGATGCAATTTTCAAGTCGTTTGCATTCAGCCGACGGAACTGTCTGCGAAGGGATTGATATCGAACGGCAGCTGGTTCATCAAAATCAACCATCGGGAGTTTGCAATAGAGCTTGAGTTGCCGGCGCAGCCGCTGATAGGCTTGGATTTCTTGAGACATATTTTTCGCACGGCCGATGTACGCGGTCCAGCCGCGCATCTGTTCGTCGAAGCTGATAATGCTTGCGTGAATTTCGCTGGGCGGATACTGGCTGAACCGCTGGCGAAGTTTCTGGCTCACGGCACTCATTTCCCATTCCACGAGGCTCAGAATGTCGGTGTCAAGAACGACCATTCTTCACTTTTCGCTTTCTTTTCGGCCTTGGCTTTTGCGATTCTCGCCACTTCCGTCCGAGTTTCATTGCTTCCTCAAAATGCGAATCGTTCGCGAATGCGCCGAACCACTCCTCCCACCATGGCGTGCCGTCCTCGTGCTTCAGCTTGGCCACTTCAGCCTCCAATGAGGCCAGCCGTTTTTCCAATTTTTCAAGAGCTGACATCATTCTCTCCTTTACAGAGGTTTGGCGCTCATTATATCACGCCTTCGTCTCCGCCAGCGCCGCCATCACCTTCTCCGTGACGATGCGCACCAGCTCGTTCATGTCCTTCACCTGCACCTGCGGCTTCGGCGTCGGGTTCGCACACGCACAGGCCGACGACGGTTGATCGACGAAGGTCGTCGGCTCCTGGGCGTCGCGCTGGAAAGCGTAGGGCTCGGGGACGAAATCGCCGTAGCCATCGCCAAAGATGCTTGGGCCGCACACTTCGCAATCCTTGATGTGGATGCGCGGATCGTCGATCTTGATGCGTTTCTTGAACTCCATCAACTCTTGCGTGTGTTCCTCGCTGAAGTAGTTGACGCGCCCGAGCTGCTTGGCGAGCATGAGGATCTTGCAGTAGGCATCGATGATCTCGGTGTTGAAGTACGCCAGCTCGACCGTTGTGCCCCACGACACCGTGCCATGATTGGCAAGCAGGATCGTGTTGCAATCCTTCACGTACGGGATGATCGTGTTCGGCAAGCGCTGATCGCCCGGCGTCGCATATTTCGCGATGGGCACTTCGCCGAGAAACACCTCGACCTCCGGCAACACGCACTTCGGGATCGGTTCATGTGCGACGGCAAACGCGGTTGCGTGCGGCGGATGGCAGTGTACGCAAGCATTGATGTCGGGCCGATTCTTGTACACGGCCAGATGGAGCAATACTTCGCTGGTGCGCTTGCGCGTGCCGGCGAGTTGCTTGCCGTCGTAGTCGACCTTGCAGATGTCCTCGGGTTTCAAGAATCCTTTCGACACCATCGTTGGCGTACAAAGGATTTCTCTCTCGTTGAGCCGATAGGTAATATTACCGTCATTGGCGGCCGCGAAGCCCTTGGCGTACAGGCGGCGGCCGATCTCGCAGATTTCTTGTTTGATCTTGTGTTCGTTGACGTTCATGATTATCCTCCTGCCGCTTGCGGCGTAGCAATTGTTGCTGCGCCGCGAGCCGCTAGTTATTTGATCTCGATCGTGTCCAAGATGCCTGCACAATACGCGTCGATTGGCTTGCGTTGCGGATGAAACGGCATCATCGCCTCGACGCCTTCGCTGACGGCGATTCGCTGACCGAGCCCCACGCCGAGTTCATCGAGAATCACGAGATCCTCGCCGTCAGGGACGTTCTTCTTGAGCGCCTTCAGGCTGAACGGCACGCCGACAATCCAGCGATAACCCGCGAGCGACGGATGGCAGCGCGAGAGCGTCACGGTGCCGATGACTTCAGCGATGCGCATGGCCGTCTAGCTCCTTGAGCACCTTGGCGATGTCGTCAGGGCACGGCGCGATGCCTGTGACGATTGCTTTCGACATTTGTCTCAACTCGAAAAACGTCCGGCCCGCGGTTTCGATGGCGAACAGGTTCGCGCCAAGTTTTTGTTTGCTACGAATCACCTGGGCGACGCTGCTGACGGAAACCGCGCGCATCCCGGCGATCTTGTTGGTGATGCAGCACACCAGCGGCGCATCGATGGCGAACACGAGGCCGCCGCAATGGCCGTCACGCAGGATTGTCTCGGCGATGACGGTCGGCGAACCGTTGATCAATGACAGCGTGATGCCGTCGCGCTCCAGCGCCTGAATCGTTGAGCGGATCATCGCCTCGGATTGCTCCATCGCATAACACCAGCCGTCCGCCTTCGATCCCGTCGTCTTCTTCGCTTGAACCTGCCACAGCACGCGCACGCCCTTCGCGCGCAGTTCATCCGCGGCCAGAGGGGTGATGACGGTCTTGGGCAGCAGCAACAGTTCGCGCTGGCTGGTCAGATGTCGGCGCAGGTCGTCCGCGCTCAGCACCTTTTTCGGCCAGCACAGGACGTTCGCGGTAGTTGGCGGCAGCGCACTCATCGATCACAAATTCCCATCACGAACCAGCGGACTGGCGAATTCTTGCTATCCATCAGCTTGCGCGTCCCGGCGCCGTCGTTGCAGATGATGACGCGATCCGCGGCGCCTGCGCCAAGATTATCAATCACGAGTTGCGGCTCGCCGTCGTCTTTACCGTCATGCGTCAACGGCTGCGCGACGAGCAGCTTCCAGCCCGTCATGCTCGGGTGCTTGACGGTCGCGGTCGCATGGCCGACGATGGTCGCGAGTTGCATGTTGGTTGGCCCCGGTATTCGTTTAGCGCTCGCGCGGCGTCGCGCGAGCGCTAAACAAATTCATCAAATCACCCGCATCGATCCGTACGTCGTCGAACGCCGCACGCGTGTGAACGTCAACGGTGTCGTCACGCCCTCGCCGGTCGGTGTCGCGATCGAAAAGCTCAGGTACGCTTCTCCAAGGCCCGCGGTGCAGGGCCCGTTCTGCACGTAGATCGTCACGTCCATCGCCTTGCCCATGCGTGTGATCGTCTCGATATTGCGCGAATGTATGATGGCGGTGTGCTTGAAGCCGTGCTCGTATTTCTTGGCCAGGTCGATCGCGACATCGACATCTTTCGCGCGCACGAACGGTACGAACGGCATCATTTGCTCGTGATCGACGAACGGGTGCGATTCATCCGTCTCGCCGAAGAGCAGCTCCGTGTCGGCCGGCACGCTGAGGCCGGCATGCTTGGCGAGGACTGCGGCGTCCTGGCCGATCAGGTCCTTGTTGACGACGAGTTTACCTTCGACAGTAACGAAGGCCGACTTCGTCAGTGTCGCGATCTGCTCCTTGCTCAAGCGCACGGCTTTGTTTTTGGTCATCGCTTCCATCATCTCGTCGAAGACCGACGCGACGACAAAGACTTCCTTTTCGGCGATGCACAGCAAGTTGTTGTCGTAAGCGGCGCCATAGATAATCGACTTGGCAGCGTTGTCGAGATCGGCCGTCTCATCGACGACGACCGGCGGATTGCCCGGCCCCGCGACAATGGCGCGTTTCGGGCTGCGCAACGCCGCCCGGCCGACTGCGGGACCGCCGGTGACGCAGAGCATGCGCACGTCGCGGTGATCGAAAATGGCCTGGGCGCTTTCGAGCGTCGGTTTGCCGATGATCGTAATCAGGTTGTCGATGCCGATCGTCTTGTGAATGGCCTGATTGAATAGCTGCGTACCGTGGCAGGCGACGCGAACGCCGGACGGATGCGGATTGCAGACGATCGTGTTGCCGGCGGCGATCATGCTAATGGCGTTGTTGGCCAGCGTCGGCAGCGAATGCGTGACCGGCGTGATGATGCCGATGACGCCGAACGGGGCGTATTCTTCGAGGGTGACACTGCCGCCCTTCGCGCCGCTGCCGAACGCAGCCGTGCGCAGGAACTCGACGCCAGGCGAGCGTTCGCCGGCAGTGACCAGCTTTTCGACCTTGTGTTTGAGTCGACCGATCTTGGTTTCCTCGAACTCTTCGAGGCCGAGCATGTCCGCCTTGTCGATGCAGATTTTGCGAATGCAGTCGGTCGCCTTCTTGCGCGCGTCGAGGCCGAGAGCGTCGAGTTGCTTCTGCGCTTGGAGGGCGGCGGCGACGGCGTCATTGGCGTTGTCGAAGACGCCGGAGACACTCGTTGGACTTGGCGCGGCAACGGGCTTGCCCTTCATGTTGGCGAGGACTTCGTGGACAACACTGCGGATCAGATCGTCGGTGACTTGCAACATGGTTAGGCCTTTGCATCAAAGATCGTCTTGTTCTCGACATTGACTGTGTCGACAATCCCGATGATCGTCGCATCGACCGGCAACTTCTCGACCTCGGGCGCCATGCGAGCGCTTGAACCCTGCACGATGAGGACCATCTCGCCTTGCCCGGCGCCGACGGTATCGACGCACACGAAGGTTCGCCCCGTGCCGATCAGCTTGTCGCGACCGGCGGGATCGACGCGCAGCGGCTCGACGGTCAGGAGCTTGCTGCCCTTCATGGTCGCGACTTTCTGCGTCGCGATGATGGATCCGATGACGCGCGCCAGGAACATGGCTTTCTCCGAGTCCGCCCGCCTCTACGAGGCGAGGCTAAACGCCAGACAATCGCGCGACTGTCGGGCGACGATCAACTCTTCATTCGTCGGCATGATCCACACCTGAACGCGGCTCGTCGGTCCGTCAATTCGCGTCTCGCCTTTGGCGCTTTTGTTCTTGTCCGCAGCGAGATCGATGCCGAACCACGTCAGATCTTTGCAAATCGCCGCGCGCATCGTGCTGGAATTTTCACCGATGCCGCCGGTGAACACGATGGCGTCGGCGCCTCCGAGCAGGACGAGATACGCGCCGAGATAATGACGGACCGAGGCGATATACACGTCGAGCGCCAGTCTTGCTTTAACATCACCATTCAGTGCAGCCTGCTCGACGTCGCGCAGATCGTTGCTCTTGCCACTCAATCCTTCGAGGCCCGACTGGTTCGCGAGAATCGCCAACAATTCGTCGAGCGTCTTGCCCGTCGCGCGGATCAATGCAGGCAAGGCGAACGGATCGAAATCGCCGACGCGATTGTTCTGCGGCAACCCACTCTGCGGCGTCATGCCCATGCTCGTGGCCTGCGATTTCCCGGCTTTGATCGCACACAGCGAACTGCTGCCGCCGAGGTGGCACGAGATAATCTTCGCTTCCGGATTACCGAGCCATTTCGTCGCACGCTCGCTGATGTAGCGATGACTCGCGCCGTGAAAGCCCCAGCGTTTGATGCCGTGCTTTTCGGCCCATTCGAGCGGAATCGCGTAATGCTTTTCGCTCGGTGGTATCGTCTCGTGAAATCCCGTCTCGAAGGCGGCAACCAGCGGGATATCGGGCAGCTCCTTCGCGAGCAGACGCATCGCCTTCACGTAAGGCGGATTGTGCGCCGGCACGATGTCGTTGAAGGCTTCCATCGCCGCGAGCACCTTTTCATCGACTCGATGAACGCCCGTGATGCCTTTCGCGTGGACGGCCTTGAAGCCGATGGCGGCCAATTCCTTCGGACTCGCCAGGCGCCTCTTGTCGGTCAACTGTTGCAAGCACAACTTTACGGCGACCGCGTGGTCCTTGGCCGCGATCGTCATCTCCTCGCGTGATCCGTCCGCTTCAACGAAGCACTTCGACTGCGGGGAGCCGATGCGTTCGACGCCGCCGCGCGCGAGCACTTGCTCGTCCGTCATATCGAAGAGACGGTACTTGAAGCTTGTGCTGCCCAGGTTTGCGATGAGGATCTTCATGGCGATCCGCTATTTGGCCAGAAACATGCTGATGACCGCTTCTTCGGGACGCGGGATCACGTGGGCGCTGACGAGCTCGCCGTGCTGCTGAGCGGCGGCGGCGCCTGCATCCACGGCGGCGCGGACGCTGCCGACGTCGCCCTTGACGAAGATGGCGACAAAGGCGTTGCCGATCGCCACCTGGTCGAGAATGGTGACGGTGGCGGCCTTGGCCATGGCGTCCGTGGCGGCGATGGAGGCGATCAGGCCCTTGGTTTCGATCATCCCCAGGGCTTCATTAAGAGGCTTCGACATGACAGGTTTCCTTTTTCGAGATGGTTTCATGTGGATAAGTGAATATTCTTAGGAACGCTTGGGGAGCACGTTAGCCAAATCCTCGGCGGGGCGCGGAATGACCTGAACGCCGACGACTTCGCCGAGCCGTCCGCCCGCGGCGGCGCCTGCGTCCACGGCCGCTTTGACGGCGGCGACATCGCCGGCGACAAACGCCGTCACCAGGCCGCTGCCGATCTTTTGCCAGCCGACGAGCGTGACGTTGGCGGCCTTGAGCATCGCGTCACACGCTTCGACCAGTGTTACCAGGCCTTTGGTTTCGATCATGCCAAGGGCCTCGAGATTCGTTGCCATGAGTACCTCTTTCAACAAGGTTTTGTTTAGCCCCGCGTCGCAGGCCTGGGAGGACGGCGTGCCCGCCCGCGTCTGCGACGCGGGGCTAAACGGGTTACTTGACCAATTCAAACTTCGTCGCGCGCGGGTAATCCACCGCGTTGCCTTCATCCGTGTCTATGTGCACTTCCAGCTTGCTGGCCGGCGCCATGCGTACGAGCAGGTCCTCCAGTACGGCCGAGCAATCGCTTTTCACGCGCAGGTGCAGGCGATCGCCGTCCTTGACTCCGTAGTGCTCGGCGTCCTTCGGGCCGATGTGAACGTGGCGTTCGTGGCGAATCACGCCGCGCTCCAGGCGAATCATGCCGGCGGGGCCCATCATCCAGCAGCCGGGCGAATCGCGATGGTCGCCGCTCTTGCGTACCGGAATGTCGAGGCCGAGCGCCACGGCGTCCGTGAAGGCAAGCTCGATCTGGCTGTGATCGCGACACGGGCCGAGGATGCGCACATTCGGGATGATGCGCTGTCTTGGTCCGATGACCGTGACCGTTTCTTCCGCCGCGAAGAAGCCGTCCTGATAGAGCCACTTGAATGGCTTGAGCTGATGCCCCTTGCCGAACAGGCGCTCCAGATCCTCCTGCGTCACATGGGCGTGGCGGGCGCTGACATTCACGACGAGCTCGGGACGGTCCTCACCCCCAACCCCTCTCCCAGAGGGAGAGGAGAGTAACTGTTTGCTCAACGCGTCGCGCACCAGGCGCTCCACGATGCCGCGATCCAGCGTGATCATGAACGAAATTCCTCCGTCTCGCCGGCGACGATCAACTTGACGTTGGCGTGGCCGATCATCTTCCGCTGCTCCGGCGCGATCGCCTTATCGACGATCAGCGTGTCGATGGCAGCCAGATCGCACAGGAACGCCAGCGCCTTTTGGCCGAGCTTGGTGTGGTCGGTCAGCACCACGACCTCGTCGGCCGAGCGCATCATGGCGAGCTCGGTCTCAACGAGCAGAAGGTTGCTGTTGAACAGTCCTTCCGACGTGACGCCGCCGACGCCCAGGAGCAATTGATGGACGTGAATCTCTTCGAGCATGCGAATCGTCAACGGCCCCAGGGCGACGCCGGTGCGCGGATAGACGTAGCCGCCCAGGATTACCAGATCGGTCTCCCGACTCGACGCGAAGAGCTGGGCGATCGGCAAGCTGTTGGTGACGATCTGCAGCGGTCGGCCGACGAGCAGCCGGGCCAGTTCCAGTGTGGTTGTGCCGCCGTCGATGAGGATCGAGGCGCCGTCTTCGATACGCGTTGCCGCAGCCTGGGCGATCTGGCGTTTTTCGTCGATCGCGCGGGAGGTCCGTTCCTCAAGTGCCGGCATCGCCTGTCCATCGGCGCGGAACATTGCCCCACCGTGCGTCCGCTTGACGAGGCCGTGCTCATCCCAGTAGTCGAGATCGCGGCGGATCGTCGATTCGGAGGCATTGAGCGTGGCGGCAAGGTCAGCCAGGGCGACGTAGCCTCGCTCATTTACCAGGTCTAGCACCTTTTGCCTGCGTTCTTCCACAATCACGGCACTTCCTGAACTTTATTGTGATATCGATGTCATATTATGACTGATATATTCCTATTTTGCGCATTTTGTCCTGTCTCGTCAAGCGTTATTTTGAGATAAATTTACGCAATGTTCTCAAATTGCCTCTGATGACGCTTCTTGGAAATTTCCGCCAGCCGCCATCGTAAGATAGTTGTCCCACCCACAGCGCTTCCTTACGGTCACGGCTCGTGATTCAACTCAGTTCGGCTAGGTTCGCGCGACGGTTTTTGGTAGCGTTCCCAACACACGGACGTTCCTTCCTGGCTGCAAGGAGTGCGACGCGATGCCCTGGCCGCTCGATCCGATGACGTTGATGTGGATTCAGGTCGCCACCGGCGCGATGGGCATGTTGACGCTCGTATTCCTGGTCCGCTGGCTTTGGCGCAAGCTTGGCCAGTCGCCCCACGTCGAAGTTTTCTTCTCGCCCAAGGGCGGATGTCAGGCGGCGATCGTGCGCGAGATGATGCAAGCGCGCAGTGAGATTCTCGTGCAGGCCTACTCCTTCACCGCCGACCCACTGACTTATGCTCTCGTCGAACTCAAGAAGAAGGGCGTGGCCGTGGAGATCGTGCTCGACAAGAGCAACGAGATCGACCGCTATTCGGACCTGCACATTTTTCTCGACCAGGGGGTCGAAGTGAAGATCGACCACGAGCACGCGATCTCACATAACAAGATCATCCTCATCGATAAGAAGGTCATCATCACCGGCAGCTACAATTTCACGAATCAGGCCGAGAGCGACAATGCGGAGAACGTGGTCGTCATCAAGGGGAATCCGGAACTGGTAAGGCTTTATCGCGAGAATTTTTTCAAGCACCGCGAGCATGCGAAGCCGGCGCAAGTGAAGGAATCGATTGATCGACGAGCTCATCATAAGGTCGCGGCATAACCAGCGTCTATCTTGTGGAAATGAGATGTCGCTGGCTGGCACGCACTTCGATCGCTAGAATAACAACAACGGAATGGACCCATCAGCGCATTCCTGAACGGTGTTTCATCGTTCGGGAAGCCCCACCCACGCTCCAATTACCCGAGAGTTTGCGTGCCGTGCATCATCCTGACGCCGCACTGCAAATGCCACTGCCAATGAGATCCGCAACCATGAGCAATGCGTCGTTGAAACGCTACACCAGCGTGGACTGTCCGCCGAACGCCTTGGCCGGGGAGCGCCTCGCGGTGTTGGGTTACGGCAACCTCGGCCGCTCGTTTGCCCAGAACCTGCGCGATGCCGGCGTTTGCATCACCATTGGCAACATCGAGGACACCTACGCCGACAAGGCACGCGCGGACGGCTTCACGGTGGCCGGGATCGCCGCGGCGTGCAAGGGTGCGGATGTCGTCCTGGTGTTGCTGCCCGATGAGATTATCCCAGAGGTATTCGCGGCCCAAATCGAGCCGAACCTCGCGAACGGCTCGGCGCTCCTGTTCGCGTCCGGATACTGTCTCGCGTATCGTCTGGTCACGGCGGGCGCGGGCATCGACGCGCTGATGTTGGCGCCGCGCATGGGAGGCGAGACGATTCGGCAACGCTATGTCGACAAGCAAGGCTATAACGCGTTCATCTCGGTCGAGCAAGATTGCAGTGGCAAGGCGTGGCGACGGCTCTTGGGTGTCGCCAATGCCGTGGGCGCTTTGCAGGCGGGCGCGTTTGAGCTAGGCGCGCAAACCGAGGCGAATCTCGATCTCTTCATCGAGCAGACGCTCGGCGCCGCCATTGGCGCGGCGGTGATGTCCGCCTTCTCCGTCGGCGTCGAACAGGGGCTGCCGGCCGAGGCACTGGCGCTGGAGATGTACATGTCGGGCGAGATGGAATCGGTGTGGCAAGGCTTTCGCACCGAGGGTTTTCGCAATTCCGCGACGACGCACGGCCCGACCGCGATGTTCGGCGGCATGTTGCGGACGATGCAGCTATTCCAGGTCGGGCTCGAAGAGCAGTTTCGGCAAACATTCGAGGAAATACGGAGCGGCCAATTCGCCGAACGCTTTAATGCCGAGCGTGAGGCGGGCTACCCTCTATTGTCGAAAGTGGCGGCAATGAATGCCCAACTCGATCCTCTCGGCGAGGCGGAGGCCCTGATGCGAGGCTGCCTGAAGAAGAAGTGATCTATTCGCGAATTGCGCAAGAAAAAAAATCCCACGGACTGCTTCCATGGGATTTTCTTGGCGGGAGTCCGGAGCGTGTAACTACTCGGCGGCTTTCTTCTTCTTGGTGATGCCTACCTGTGTCACCTTCGCGTCTTTGCCTTCGCCTTCGGTAGTGAGACGAGCGTTGACGCCCTTTTCGCCGATCTTCGCGAACATATCGTTCTTCAAGCCACCCTCGATCGCGTCGGTGGCATCGAACTTCTTGGTGTCTTTGTTGTAGGTGCCGAAGGTGACTTTCGCGCCCTTGGCATTGATCACGACGGCGTCGCCGTCCTTCTCGGGGGCCTTGCCCTTGATCTTCTTGAATTTTTGATAGGTAATCTTGTCGCCATCGACCTTGGTGATGGTCGCGCCGAATTCATCTGCGCCGACAAAGCCGATACCGATCACCGTCACGACCATCGAGCAGAGCAATTTGCTGTACATGGAACACACTCCTGATGTAAATCGTTGGGGAACCTCGCACGATGCGAACTTCCCACTACTATATAACCGGCACACAAATAAGTTGGCAGGGGATTCTCATAGTTTTTTCAAAAACGACTTTCGCCGAGGAACCCGCCGCGAGTTGGCGCCTCGGCGCTGCGAATGAAACGAATGCCCCGGCGATCTAGTTGGTGCCCTTCTTCTTGCCAAAGGCGGGCAGGACGACGATGTTGGTGATCGTCTTGTTGTCCGCGTCGGTGGTGATGCGTGCGATGACGCGATTCTTGTCGTCGATCTTCGTGAAGATTTCGTTTTTCAGGCCGCCTTCGATGGCGTCGCCGACCTTGGTTTCCTTGGCCTTGAAATCGCGCGTGCCCTTGTTGATCTTGCAGTCTTTGGCCGTGGGCAACGTGATATCTTCTGCCTTCTTGTCCTTGTCCTTGCCCTTGCCGAAGGCGAGCTTGGCGAAAGTGATCTTGTCGCCATCCACCTTCTTGATGATGCCCGTGAACTCCTCGGCCGCGACGAGTCCCATGCTGACGCTCATGACGAAGAGCGCGCAAAGCAGTTTGCGAAACATATTCCACACTCCTGATGCGAGTCATTGACGGATGCTCGCCCGATGCAAGCAACTCTCTTTCATCTAATGGGACGCTGTTCGCATTGCAAGCGACAATCGGATTAAATCTTGATTAGAAGTAATTTTCAGACGCGCGGCGAAAATTGCCATGCGCCAGAAGCATTTTTGCGGCACGGCGCAAAAACGTGACATATGGTTGTTTGGTTAGGCTGCGCCCCCCAAACGCCAACACGTGAGAGCGGCCATGCTTGTCCTGGACAAATTCAATCAACTCGTGACATATCCCGTCGATAGCGTTTTTCTTCAGATGCCGCGCGCCCTGGTGGCGTCAGTGCTGGCACTGTTCGTCGATGTTGCGATTCTCGAACTCTGCGTGCGCGTGGTGGGCACGGGGGCGATTCCGGCAGCGGTCATCGGTTACCTCGTCGGCGGTGTGCTCCAATATGTGCTCTGCTCGGTCTGGGTGTTCTCGACCTCGTTGAAGAACGACGCCGTCGGCTTCCTCACGTTTACGATCCTGTCGCTCGTCGGCCTGGGCATCACCTGGCTGGTGATGCTGGTCGGCCACGAATGGGCCCAGCTGCCGATTGAAATCGCAAAATTCGGCGCCGTCGGCCTGGCGTTCACCTGGAACTTCCTGAGCCGCAAATACTTGCTGTTCAAGCCCGAAAACACCGTGGCGCCTTCCACGTAATGTGACTATCGATGCCATCTCAAGAAGCCGCCGGTTCCCGTGGTATTGCCGCGAGGACCGGCGGCTTTAGGTTTTTGGAACCGAAATATTCATAGTCGGCGATGATCTTTTGTAAACTCCGCGGGGCGCGGCTTGAAAATAATCTCCGATGGAAAGGAAAGTTGACAATCTTGAGACGAAATTCGGCTTTCGGCTTTTTTTTGACCTATAGTTGGGGAGCGAACACGGATTTGTTTGACTCCCTCCAACGGTCCGACAGCACCCATGGTGAATCTTTTTCCAGCCTGGCTTGCCAAGTCCACGGATGCCTTTCGGAGTTTGGCAGAACAGCCCGTCACCCTCTTTCTGTTGTTGCTCGCCCTCAACGCCGTGGTCCGCCCCTACTCGAACTGCACGCACGATGCGCGGCTGTATAGTCTGCAAGTGATCAATCAGGCGGAAGGCGGAGCGTACGTGGACGACGTTTTCCTGCGTTACGGGTCGCAAGATCAGTATTCGATCTTCTCGCGCATCGTCGCGCCCTTGGTGGCGCTGGGCGGATTGCGCAGCACGTTTTTCGTTCTCTATCTGATCTTCAACACCATCTTCCTCTGGGGCTTGTTTCGCCTGGTCAGGATGCTGATCGCGGATCCTTTCGTGTCCACCACGGCGTTGATCTATCTCGTCAGTGCGGAACTGTACTACGGCGGACACAATATCTTTACCGTCCATGAACAGTTCTTCACGCCGCGATTGATCGCGACCGGCCTGGCCTTGCATGCGATGGAGCGTCTGTTGTCGCAGCGCTTCGCCGTTTCGTTCGTCCTGCTCGCGATCGCGATGCTGTTTCACCCGTTGATGGCGTTCGGCGGCGTGCTCATCTGGATCGGCTTTCTCGCCCGGTTGCTGATGAACGATCGCGTTTTCTCGGCATCGTTGGTGGTGGCGAGCGTGCTGGGCGTGTTGCTGCTGTCGTTTCCGCCGCTCGCGCTCCGTGTATTCGGCGAAATCGACGACGACTGGCACGACATGATTCGTCTCGCCGTCCAGTACAACTATCCTGACAGCTGGGGCATTTCCGACTGGCTCAACCATCTATTCATGTTCGCCTTGAGCGCGGCCGGCGCCTGTTGGCTCTATCGCGCCGACCCGATCCGGTCGCGTTTTCTGGGCATCGCAACGCTGATTGGCGTCATTGGTCTGGCAGCGACGTTTGTTGCCTCGCTTTCCCCCTACGCACTATTGTTTCAAGGCCAGCCGTACCGGGCCGTGTGGATTCTGAAGATCCTGCAAGCCCCGCTGGGCTTCATGATCTTCGCCCGCTGCTGCCAATCGGCCGCGCTGCTGCCCCGCGTGACGGCCATTGCGTTGGCGGCGTTCTTCCTGACGGTCAGCTTCGACCCGAATCAACTCATGATGTTACTTTTTGTTTTGCCGCTCGCGATCTTTTATTGGCGCAAACTCGAAGATCCCGTTCGGCCCGATTGGTGGTATCGCGCGGCTCTGTCCACACTCATCGCCGGCGCGATGGGCTGGATGCTCTATCGCTGGGGCTTTATCATCGCCCAGCATGAGACCATTCTCACCTACTACGATCAAGCCGACCTGATTCGCGTCTTCATAAAGTGCGTGCCCGCGCTATTCTGGGTGGGCGCAGTCTTCCTGGCGCTCCGCTGGCTTGGTTCAAAAGGCGAATCACGCACGCTCGGCTGGGGCTGTCTGTTGCTGGCGCTGGCGTTGCCGACGGTGTATTTTGGGCTCGATGTGATCGGTGCAACGCGCAGTCGCTTGACGCGTCACGGTGCTGATATTGCCTTCGCGCGGGAAGTGATCGTGGCGCGCGGACAACGTCGGATTCCGGCAGTCTATTCATCGCTGGGCCGTGCCGATCAAGTCTGGCTCGACCTGCGTGCGACCAGTTATTACGACCCCCTCCAGACTGCGGGCGTCATGTTTCGCCGAGACACCGCGCTTGAGCTGCGCCGCCGTAGCGAGCTCATTCGCAATTTCGAGATGGCCCGTCTGCGCAAGCAAACGATGTTCCTTTCCGACGACGTCAAAGAGGCGCTGGAGAGCATGTATCAAACGAAGTTCGACGGCCCCGGCCCCAGCGAGGCGGACCTGGCCCGGCTTTGTCAGGAACCTGGTCTGGACTTTGTCGTCATCCCTCATGAATTCCCTGGCCTCTACGCGGCCAGCAATGGTCGGATTTTTGTGTACGAGTGTGCGCAAGTGAGCCGCTTGCGGCTTAGCGCTCGCAGTGAAATGCCGCGTTGTTGCGAGCGCTGAGCCGCGAGCGACTAAAAACCCTTGATACGAGGAACTCCCCATGACTCATCCCAATAACGTCGCCATCATCGGCGCTGGTCCCGCAGGCCTCACCGCCGGCTATCTTCTGAGCAAAGAGGGCGTCCCCGTCACGATCCTCGAAGCGGATCCAACTTACGTCGGCGGCATCGCGCGCACCGCCAAATACAAGGGCTACCACTTCGACATCGGCGGCCATCGCTTCTTCTCGAAATCGAAGGAAGTCGAAGACCTCTGGACCGAGCTGCTCCCCAACGACATGCTCGACCGCCCCCGCTCGAGCCGCATCTTCTATCGCGACAGCTTCTTCTCCTATCCGCTCAAAGCCGGCGAGGCGCTCAGGAAGCTCGGCATCTTCGAATCGACGCGCTGCGTCTTCTCGTACTTCTGGGCCAAGCTACTGCCGGTCAAGAACCCGAAGAGCTTCGAGGACTGGGTGTCGAACCAGTTCGGCAAACGCCTGTTCAACATCTTCTTCAAGACCTACACGGAGAAGGTCTGGGGCATGAGCTGCAAGGAGATATCCGCCGACTGGGCTGCCCAGCGCATCAAGGGTTTGTCCTTGTGGTCGGCCGCGTGGAACTCGCTGTGCAAGCCGAAGCCTCGCGCTGCCGGCGCCGACAAGAAGAACGTCATCAAGTCGCTGATCGACACCTTCCGCTACCCGCGCCGCGGCCCCGGCATGATGTGGGACGCCGCCGCCGAACGAATCAAAGAAATGGGCGGCGACATCGAAATGGGCATGAAGGTCGTCGCCTGCCATTACGACGCGGCCTCCAAGCTCTGGACCACGACGTACCAGGACAAGGACGGCAACAAACACACGATCGAATCGAAGCACGTGATCTCGTCGGCGCCGATGAAGCAGCTCGTCAACGGCATCACGCCGAAGATGCCGGAGCACGTCATCAAGGCCGCCGATTCGCTGAAGTATCGCGACTTCCTCACGGTGGTCTTGATCCTGAAAGACCGCAACGCCTTCGACGACAACTGGATCTACATCCACGATCCGAGCGTGCAGGTGGGCCGCATTCAGAACTTCAAGAGCTGGTCGCCGGAGATGGTCGCCTATCCGTCGATGACCTGTTATGGCCTGGAATACTTCTGCTTCGAAGGCGACGGCCTGTGGAATTCAACTGACGCCGACCTGATCGAGCAAGCCAAGCGCGAACTCGCCAAGATCGGCATCGCGAAGCCGGAAGACATCGTGGACGGCACGGTGGTGCGGCAACCGAAGGCGTACCCGGTCTACGACGACGATTACGCCAAGCACGTCAACACGATCCGCGAGGAACTGGACAAGAACTACCCGAACCTGCACCTGGTCGGCCGCAACGGCATGCACAAGTACAACAACCAGGACCACGCCATGATGACGGCGATGCTGTGCGCGAAAAACATCGTCGCCGGCGAAGCGGTCTTCGATCTGTGGCAAGTGAACCAGGACGCGGAGTACCACGAAGCCGGCAAAGCGGGCGAGCAGCAGACGAGCGGGGCGACGGGGCTGCGCATGGTGCCGACGAAAGTGAAGGAAGCGGCAGCGGCGTCGTAATCAGAGGCTGAAACGTAACCCAAGGCGGCGCTGCGCTCTGCCGTGAGCTGGTTTGGGCCCTTTCAGGGCCGAAGCCGGGCGGTTGGATCACGCCACTTCCAGCAACGCCTGCGGGTTCTTCGCCGCGATCATCAGCAGCGTTCGCGCGGCTCCCGAAGGCGCTCGGCGGCCTTGCTCCCAATCTTGCAAGGTCCGCACCGATACGTCGAGCAGCTTGGCGAACTGCGCTTGCGACAATCCCGTCTTCTCCCGAATCGCCGTGACGCTCGGCACGGTCGTCACCCGGCCGTGTTCGCCGCGTTTGAGTTCGCGCAACCCTTGTAGAATCTCGGCGCCGATGTTTCGCTTCTTAGCCATTTTCGATTTCTTCCCGGATCTTCTTCAGAACGTCCGCCGAAATAGTGTCGGTGACGTTCTTCGGATACATGGTAACGAGCCAGATCTCCTCTTCGGCGAAGCGCATGAAGTAGATGATGCGGTAGCCGCCGCGCTTGCCGCGTCCCTTGGCGCGCCATCGAATTTTGTGGACGCCGCCGGAACCAGGGATAACATCGCCCGCTTCCGGAGACTCAATCAAGGCGGTCTGAAGTTCGCGATATTCCTCGTCCGTCAAGTAGTCCTTGACAAGGCGGGTGAACAGCTTGGTTTCGATGAACGTGAACACATTCAGTGTATACGGCATTGCCGTATCGAGTCAAGCTGATTTCGCGCGTGGCCGAGCAAAGCATGGGCACGAGATGAATCATCGCAGCGATTCGGAGCAGACGGCAGGACGGGAATCTTGCCGCCATGTGAATGCGAAAACGTAATTCACTCAGCGCTACTTCTCGTCCAGCTCAGCACAAGCAAGACGATCCCCCCGACGACGCCGATAAGCCCGGCAAAACAACAACAGCCGCCCGCGACCATGGCACCGATGGAAGTTTCTGACGAAGACGGCGAACGGCCATCCTCCAGGATGACGATTTTGTTGAAGTCGATCTTGGGGAAGTCATCTTTGATAAGCTGCTTCTCTTCGCGCGTGAGCGAGCTGATTTCGTTGATGACGAGGCCGCGGATCGAATTCTCGGCGCGCACGAAATCCAGGGGGATGTCGTCGATCTTCTTGAAGCGTTTTGTCTTGACCAGGACGACGAAGTGTGCGGGCACGGGGAAATCGATTTCAATCGGAACCTTATCCAGACTGCCGAACTTGGCCTTGAGCTTGTCCAGCTCTTTCATGTCCGGATTGGTCGAGGAAACGATGGGATAGAAAGTGTAATCCACCTTCACGTTGCCGCCGGGCTCAACTTTGCCTTTTTTCTTGGTCTTGAACGAATAGATGCTGCTGTCGTAGAGGGCGTGATGCTCGCCGAGTTTGATATGGTTGTTGACCACCTTTTCGCCGGCTTCCAGCTTCGCCAGGTCCATCACGACCGGTTCGGCAGTGGCATTGGTGCTCACTTTGTTTTCCATCCAGCCCCAAACAGACAGGCCGCAACCCGCGAACGCAAGCAGTAGGCTCACTCCCAGCAAGGCTCGGGCAAGAAATTTCATGTACATCTCCGAAAAGGAACCGCCACGCGGCATCCTCCTGAGTAGTCGCGCGCAAAAGAACCCAGGTCCATTCACTCGGTTCGTCCGGGAACCGCGCCCAGATGCAGAACGTTGCAGGTCAAAGTTTGGGTTGAAAAGTGATTCTACCTGATCCGCCGGGGACTGGCGAGCAAATTGGTGTAGTCGTTCTGCTTTGGTCACGCCAACTCAACGCAACCGTCCGCTCCGCCACTTGTGAAGCGGCGTGGGCGGCTTCTTGATCACACGTCGCACCCTCACCCCCGGCCTCTCTCCCAGAGGGAGAGGGGAGAAATTACATCGCGCGGCCTAGCGCCGTGGCGATCTTGCGGCACTCGGCCATCAGTTCGCGGAAGGCGGCCGGCGTCAGCGATTGATAGCCGTCGCTCATCGCTTTTTCCGGGTTAGGGTGCACTTCGAGGATGAGGCCGTCAGCTCCAGCCGCGATCGATGCGACTGCCATCGGCGTTACCAGACTCGCTTTGCCGGTGCCGTGGCTCGGATCGACGACGACGGGCAGATGCGTCGTCTGGTGCAGGTACGGCACGGTCGCGAGCGGCAACGTGAAGCGTGTGTGGTCCTCGAAGGTGCGGATGCCCCGTTCGCAGAGCATCACGTTGGGGTTCCCCGTCTTTAGGATGTACTCGGCGGCGAGGAGGAATTCGTCCATCGTGGCACTGGGCCCGCGCTTCAAGAGGACTGTCTTGCCGGATTCGCCGACGGCTTCGAGCAGCGGATAGTTCTGCATGTTGCGGGCGCCGACTTGCAACACGTCGGTGTAGCGGGCGACCATGGGCACATGCTCGGGCGCCATCACCTCGGTGACGATCGCCAAGCCCGTCGCCGCGCGCGCCTCGGCGAGCAGTTCCAGGCCCTTCTCCTTCAAACCTTGAAAACTGTACGGACTGGTGCGCGGCTTGAAGGCGCCGCCGCGCAGGCCCGTGGCGCCGGCTTCGCGCACGGCGTGGGCGACTTCGAGGATTTGCTCGCGCGTCTCGACGGAGCAGGGCCCCGCTATGACGCCGATCGTGCCGGCGCCGACTTTGAGCTTGAGGACCTCGACGCAGGTGGGGGCCTTTCTGACCTCGGTGGAGGCCATCTTGTAGGGAGCGAGAATGGGCACGACTTTTTCCACGCCATCCCCCGTTTCCAGGGCTTGCTTGGCCCCGTCGCGTTTTTCGCCGAGGGCACAGACCACGGTGCGATCGGTGCCGACGATCAGCTGGCTCTTCAGGCCGAGCCCGGCGATGAGTTCGACGATGTGGTCGATTTGCTTTTGGGTTGACCCGGGTTTCATGACGACGATCATGACACACTCCTTCGTCGCTTGTCGTTTAGCGCTCGCGGAGATGGGCCAGCACATTGGCGCATCACCGCGAGCGCCAAACGGCAAGCGGCTTCTTCAAGAAATCAACCGTTGCCACGGACAACGGACAACGGACAAAAAAAGAGACGCCCCGGCCAGATACGGGCCGAGGCGTCTTACAAATTGTGGCTGCTTCCGACGGCAGCCCGTCGGCTGCTACTGAAGCAGCCACCTCTGGTTACCACTACTCACTAGACCACCTCCTTCCGCTAAAGCCACCCTGCAAGGCCGTCGGCGACCAGTGTCAACCGCCCGCAGGCTCTAGCCCGTCACGCCACGATAGCGTGACCCAATATATCCCAATTCTAACGTCGCGCCGTCCGGACTTCAATACGCTCTTGAAAAAATCACGTTGGCGGCGCAGAATAGGTGAATTCACCGGCCCCCGTCTCGCGAATGGAGTCGCGTCATGGTCTCTCGCATTGCCGTCGTTTTCTCGCTTCTCGGATTCTTCTTTCTGTTCCCCGATCCAGATCCCGCGGACGCCTGCTGTGCAGTCTCCTCCTTCGGCAAGCCGGTCGTCAACGCGGATCAAAGCGTCATCATCATCTGGGACGCGGCGAACAAGACGCAGCACTTCATTCGCCGGGCGTCGTTCAAGGGCGACGCGGACGATTTCGGCTTTTTGATACCGTCGCCGACGCAGCCGGAGCTGTCCGAATCGGGCAATGAAGCGTTTCCTTATCTGCAAAAGCTGACCGAGCCGGAGACGCAAACCCGGCTGCGCCCGATCAGCTTCGGTTGTAGCGTGGCCACGATGAGGGATGCGCCGGGCCTCGCCTGGTCGAACGTGACGGTTCTCGAAGAAAAAACTGTTGCAGGCTTCCACGCCGCAGTACTGGAAACGAATTCGACGACCGCGCTCGTACAATGGCTGAAGCAGCATGGCTACGCTTTCTCGCCTGAAGTCGAGGCGTGGGCCAAGCCGTATGTCGAACAGGGCTGGAAGATCACCGCTCTCAAAGTCGCGCAGGACAAGGACGTCATCGGCAAGAGCGTGTCGGCGGGCGCCTTGCGCATGTCTTTCAAGACCGATCGCCCGCTGTTCCCGTATCGGGAACCGGAGTACAAGGGCATCAACGAGGCGCTCGGCGTCAAACAGCGGCTCCTGCGCATCTACTTTCTCGCCGAGGCGCGTTATCAGGGCGACCTGACGAAAACGCAAGCGTGGTCCGGCAAAGTCGCCTGGTCGGGCAAACTCAAGGCCCGGGAGCGTTCGAGGATCTATCAACTGTTGAAGTTGCCCGAAGCGAGTGACCCGATGCCGTTCTGGCTGACGGAGTTCGAGGATAACTGGTCGTACCAGCTTGCCCCGGCAGACGTCTATTTCACGCGTGCCGCCAATCAGGACGCCGTCAAACGCGAACCGATCGTTCGCTACGTGTCGAGCCGGTATCCGACGGACGTGGCACTCTACGCCATGGTCGCGATTGCGTTCGTGCCGGCGCTGGTTCGGTGGACGAGAATGAGCCGCGACCGTTAGGGAGCGTTTTCCTTTCACCGCTCCCTGACGGTCGCGGCTCGGCGCGGGAAAATTGCTCTAGTTTTTCGTGAGGAAAGCGAAGACAATACAGATGAAAGGATAAGGATAGTCCCAAAATCGTCATAGCTGAGGAGTAACGCATGAACCGGCTCGCCATTGCTGCCCTTTTCGCGCTCGGATTTCTGCCTGGCGTCTCGTCCGCCATCGAGATCAAGAATATTCGTCCCTGCTACGCTCCGTTCGGGGCGACGCGCTTCGAGTCCAAGTGTTTGCCGGGCGATGTGCTGTTCATCACGTATGACATCGAAGGATTGGCTCTCAAAGACGGGAAAGTCAGCTACGTCACGATCCTCGAATTGCTCGACGCCACGGGCAAATCGCTCTTCAAAAAGGAATCCGAAAACGACGCCATCCCGCAGCTCGGCGGCGCCCGCATGCCTGGCGATCTGCACGTCATCATGGGTCCCAAGCAAGCGCCGGGCCGTTACTCGATCAAGCTGACGGTGCATGACAAGTACGAAAATGACAAGAACCTCAATGCGAAAGCGTTCAAGTATGATTTCGATGTCGTGGCAGAGACGTTCGGCTTCGTCGGTGTGTCGGCTCCCGCAGTCGGCTTTCCGGGGCAGCACCACATTACCGGTTTTGCGCTTGTCAACATGAGCCTCAACGCCAACAAAATGCCGAATGCCGAAGTTTCGATTCGTGTTGTCGATGCCAATAACGTCGAGGTGAGCAAAGTGAAAATGCTGCTGCCGCGCGACATGCCCGCTGACACCGATCTGGACAAGGCGAATTTCGTGCCGCTGAGTTATCCCATGTTTCTGAACCGCGTGGGCCGTTACACGATCGAGATTCAAGCGCAAGACAAGAACGGCAACAAGAAGGCGGAGCTGCGCTTCCCGATGACGGTCGTGGACATCGGCAGCTTTATGGGTAGGTAGCAGATCTGCCGCTCGCGGCTTGGCGTTCAAAATCGAGCCGGCGAGCGCTAAGGCGACCGGCAGGAGTTACTATACCAACCCGAAGCGTTAGCGAGGGCCACAGCACCCCTCGATAACGCTTCGGGTTGGTATAATATTTTCTGCCGCTCGTCCAAGCCGCAAGCGGCAATAACGCGAAGAAAGCGAGTTAGCATCGATGAACCCACTCCAAGAACGCATCACGCAATTTCGCAAGATGGCGAATGATGATCCCGACAATGAACTTGGGCACTTTCGCCTCGGCCAACTTTTGATGGAAGACGGCCAACACGAGGAGGCTGTCCAGTCGTTTCGGCGCACGCTCGAATTGAGCCCGCAATTCTCGAAGGTGTTTCAGCTCCTGGGCACGTGCCTGATGAAGCTCAACAAGCGCGACGATGCCGTGAAAGTTCTGCGCGACGGCTTCGCGGTCGCGGACGAACGCGGCGACAACATCCCGCGCGACGAGATGGTCAAGCTGCTGATCCAGCTTGGCGAACCGGCGCCCGTGTCGCAAAAGGTCGGCAGAGCCGCCGCGAGCGGCAGAGGCGACGGCTTTCACTGCCAGCGCCCCGGCTGCCTGGAAGGAGCGCACGCTCGTCAGTTACCCAAGCCGCCGATGAATGATGAGGTAGGCAAGAAGATCCACGAGCAAGTGTGCGGCCGTTGCTGGGAGTACTGGCTGCGCGATCTAAGCGTCAAGGTCATCAACGAAATGAGGCTCGACCTGAGCACCGAGCAGGGCTGCCAGATGTACGATCAGGTCATGCGAGAAACGCTGGGCGTCACATGAGCACGCTGCTGCCCGATCCCCCTGTGCTCGGCGTGAAAGCTCACGATCAATACGTCGTCAGCCACGGCCGCGGCGGCGCCGTGGGCGTTTTCACTGCGGACGAGCCGATGCTATTGCGGCGCGGCACACGCGTCCTCTTACAAACTGCCCGCGGCATGGAGGTCGGCGAAGTCCTCAGTCCGGCGACCATCCGGCAAGCGCGCCTGCTCGGAGCGACCTCGTCGGGAATGCTTGTCCGTGCCATGACAGTCGACGACGAAGGGCGACACGCGGAACATCGTCCGACGGAGAACGCAGTCTTTGAGGCAGGGCGCGCGTGGGCCGAGCGCGATGGCCTTGCGCTGGAGATTCTCGACGTCGAGCTTCTTTTCGACGGACAGGTCGCGATCTTGCAATTCGTAGGGAAAGACGCCGATACGGAAAAATTCGCACAAGCTCTCGAAGAGCGGTTCAGCCTGACGATCCGTCTGGAGAACCTCGCGATCCCCGCGGCTGCCGAAGAACATCATCATTGCGACAAACCCGACTGTGGCCGCGAGGCGGGGGGCGGCTGCACGACCTGCAGCACCGGCGGCGGCTGTTCAAGCTGCGGCTCGGCACAAGTGGACATCAAAGAGTACTTCGGCCATCTGCGCACGAAGATGGAGGCGAACAATCGCATTCCGCTGACGTGATCCAACTGGCGTTCGGACTCATGCATGCGAGCGCTACGCAGAGCGACGCCGGCGCCCTTGGCGTGCTCAACGCTCCCTAACGGTCGCGGCTCGTAATTGCGTTACCAGCGCAACTCGAGGCCGACGCTGATGCCGTGGGCCCAGAAGTCGGTGTCGTTGTGCTGTGGCGCGGGGCGCGCGGAGCCGACCAGGCCTCCCGCGAGGCCGCCGAAATTGGGTGAGCCTTGAGTGAAATTGATGGTGCGGTCGATCTGTTGGCCGGGGCGAACGATGTTGTTCCAATAAAGCACGTCGTAGGCTAATGTGGCGCGCAAGCAGCGTGTCAAGTCGTAGCCGACCTTGGCCTGGAGTTGAGGCACTACCGAGAACGTGCCGTGGTGGGTGCTGCCGATGTTGCTCGGCTGCGTGTAGACGAAGCCGGAGCGAATGCCGGGCGTGGTCGCGCCGGCGCCGAAGAAGTTGCTCGTGCCGACAGCGTTGATGAGTTGCTCCGTGCCGCCCAACGCGACCAGGCCGGTGAGCTCGCCCGAGAGTCGGAAACCCTGGATGCCGGTGCGGGCGCCGAGTTGTCCGCCGTAAAACTGATTGCGCGTGCGGAAACGCTCGATGGCGGAGTAGCTCAAACTCGTACTGGTTCGTTCGGTGTTGGTGACGATATCGAGGCTCTCCATCAGATCGTAATAGCGGAACCCGACCAGGAAATCGACGGAGCACGTTTCCGTCTGGGTGAAATTGACGACGCCGTTGACGTGCGCGCCCCACAGGCGATTTTCGAGCGTGGCGCGAACATTGCCTCGGGTCTTGGTGTTGGGATTGGCGATCACGATTCCCTGCTCGGCGCCGGCCGTGTCCTGGTAAGGAAAGAGTAGCAGCGGCAGGCCCGTGGCGGGGTTGGTGGCGGCGCGAAAGTCGCGGCTGCGGCTCTGCGTCCAGAAACCGCCGCCTTCGATGCCGAAGGTTTGTTGATCGTCCACCCACCAGACGAGGCCGAGGCGTCCGCCGGAGTACGCGCCCATGTCGTAGGAGGAATTGCCGAACAGGATCGTGGTCGTGGGATCGCCGATGCGTCCGGCGGTCGCCTTCGTGAAGTCGCCGGTGGTGACGACGGGAACGTTGACGGGGCTGTTCGAGAGCCACCAGATCAGATAGTCGGCGCTCGCGGCGATTCGTGGTCGGCACACGATAGGCGCATCGAAGTTGATGCCTTGCGTCGGCGTCGGCGTCGGCGTCGGCGGTGCGAGGCCGTCAACGCCCGAGGTTGCCGGTAAATACTGTTGCGCGATGCTCGGCCCGGCGGCGAGAATGACAATGAGGACCGATAGAAGAGAGGATCGCATGGCGCCTCCGTGCCTGATGACTGCCGATTTCCGCCACCCACGGTAGGGAATCCGACGATTGCAGCGATTCTTTGAATTCTATCGAGCGTGCCGGGGCGGATTGCACGCTGGAAACGATAGGATCGCCAGGAAACGGTGGAACGATTCGCGAATAATCGACAGGGTTTGCGGGACAGGCACAATCGGCATCGAAGGCAAAGATTCACCAAACTTCCCAGAGACGTATGGTACCAGTGCCGCTCGCGGATTAGCGCTCGGAATCGAGCACACGAGCGGCAATGCGGCCAATCTCACCAGAACTCGTCCTCGTCGTCTTCGGAACCGGGTCCGAAGTCGCCGAACATCTGGCCTAGCATGTTGAACATGTTCGGCTGGCGCGCCTCCAACTCCGCGATCATCTCCCCCATCAGCGTGATCTGTTTGACATACGTTTGTTGCAAATCACCACGCGGCATCTCTTCGACCAACATTCGGGCTTGTTCGAGATGTTCGCGTGCCAGATGCATTTTGAGATTGCGTGAGTCGTCGTGCACGTAGTATTCGACGAAACAAATATGAAAGAACGGATTCTTGGGGTACTTTCGCCGCGCGTGATTCAAACTCTTGAGCCATGCCTTGCGTGCCCGCAGCACGCCGAGAGCGGCGCAGAGACGCTGAAGTTGCGCCTCGTCGAACTGATTGAGCGAAATCTTCTCAAGAAACTTGAGGATGGTCTTCTCATGCGTTTTCTGGCCGGGGCACTCATTGCCGTAGGTGACGTGGTCGAACGCCATGTTGTCCAGCAGAGTCTGGACTTCCTCAAGGGTTGCTGGCTGGCTCAGCGCGGCCTTGAGATCCTCCGCGAATTGCTTCTTGTCCTTGGCGGGTAATTCAACTCGCGCGGCGGCGATGACCAGTCCATAACGGAAACCCAGGCGATGGTTCGGCTCGGCAAGAGCTTGCGCGCTCAGTTCGTTGGCGCGCGCTGTCTCGCCCGCCTTTATCTCGGCGACGGCCCACAGGCTCATGAGCGCCAGTCCCGGACCGTCGCACAGTTGCAGCGTCTGCTCGAATTGCTTGCGTGCTTTGGCGAACTGGCCCTCGCAGGTGTACTTGAGGGCGAGGTTCTGGCGGGCACGCCGTAGTTTGACACGCAGGCCGCGTTCCAACGGATTGGCGTGGATCGCCTTCTCGTAATACTGCTCGGCCCTTGTGTGAGTCGCGGTCTCCATGTGCAGGTCGCCGAGAATCTCCAGCGTCTCGGCGTGGTCCGGAAAACGCTTGACCAGTTCGGCGCCGATCTTCTTGGCCTTGGGGAGTTTGGTCTCATCAAGGTAAAGGTTGAGCAGAGCGCGATAATTCTCAAGCCGATCGGGGGCGAGTGCAATGGCTTTTTCGAGGCAGGCTTCGGGGCTGGGCTTCAGCGGCTTGGTTTGCCGCGCGAAGAGATCGAAAAACGGATTGCCGGACGTGCTCCGCTGCTGCATGTGCGGATGGGCGTTGTCGGCCATGCGCCGCCAGATCAGCGCCTTCACGCGGGCGGCCGAACCGTTGGGCCAGACGTTCGGATTCGCATCGATGTCCTTGAGGAAATCCTGCCAGGCCGTATGTGCTTCGGGCCACATGCCACGCGATTCCAGGGCGAGTGCTTGCAGGCGATTGCGGCGTGGATCGTCCGGGGTCGCGCCGAAAACGCGCGCGTGGCGATCGACGTCTTCGGGTTCGCCGCGCTCGATGATGGACCAGTAGAAACAGAGCGCCAGGCGCCGGGCCAGATCGGGATGCTCCTGACGCAAGGTCGCGATGAGCGGTTCCGCCCTGCGAAACGCGGGAGCGAGATTTTTCTTGGCGAGGGCGTCGCGCAGTTCGCGCAAAGGTGCTGCGACCGCGGCGCCCTGATGCTGCATCAGTTTAGTTCTAAGTGCTTGCTGCGCGGCCTTGGGCTGCGCTTCCATGAAAGCCGGATCGATTGAGGCGTGCAGTGGGGCCGCCACACGATAGGGGAGTCGTTGTGGATCGAGACGTTGCCAGTTCTCGGCGGCGCGAACGTCGTCCTTGGCCTGATATGCAATCAAGCCGCGCAGAAGGACCTTCCATTCGAGAAAAGGGGATTGCAACCCGATGGCTTGCAGTGCGGTCCGGGCATTTTCATCGTGGCCTGCTTCGTAATGAGCGAACGCATCGAGAATTTGGTCGAACCCGGCGTGCAGTTCGGTAGGCAAGGTGTTCTTGCCGGCGCGGCCTTGCGCGAGGGCGGCATCGGCGGTCTGAACAAGAACCTTCTGGCGTTCGACCGGATCCGCAACCTGGGTCAACGCCGCCAACGCTTGCTCCGGTGCCTCGCAAGCCGCCAGTCCCTGGGCCGCCTGCGCAATCTGCGACGCTGAGCCGCCGAGCGTCAACAGGTTGTCAAAGACCGTGGCAGCGTCCTTGAGTTTCCCCTGTGCCTGGAGTTGCTTGCCGCGCTCCAGCGTCACCTGGCGCAGCAGTTCGCGGTTTTCTTCGTTCTGATTCTGCTTGTAGAGTTGGCGCGTCAGATCGAGCGCCTGCTGGGTGCGGCCTTCCCGGCGTGCGATGGCAATCTTCACGGGAAGGGGTTGTTCCATGACCATCGCTTTCTTGGCCATCGGACGATCCTCAAGGCATCCGGCGATGTCGGATTCGTCAACCATCCATGCCGGCGCAAACCAAGTTGTCGCGCTCCGCCAACCGTGGCGAGCGTAGAATGAAATTGTACGAATTTTCCCGCCTTGTGTTTTCCTTGCTTTTGCCCCATGCCGCTGATAAACCCACACCATGACTATGCATGAACTTGTTCTCTTGAGTCCGTATCGATTCCCGGCCCAGTACGCGATGACCATGTCCGACGAAGACATGGCGTGCTGGCTCAACGGCTTCACGCTCCTCTGGCATCCCGCGCTGGCGTGGCAGGCGAAGGGAACGCCGCGCTGCGAGGCGACCTACGATCATGAAACGCCCAAGCCCGGCTTCATCTACGCCTTGCCGGAGGCGCCGCCGGCGTACCTGCCCGACGACTGGGATCAGCGCGTGCGCGCGGTTGGGGCCATCACCTTCAAGACGACGCCCGATCGAGCGGCGACGTTAGCGAATCTCAGGGCCGCCCTGAACGCCGAGGGAGCGCCCGCGCTTGGTTGGACGGCGGGACTCGACCTCACGGACGACGAACTTGGCCCGTTTTTCGGCATCGCCTGGGGCCATCAGATGCTGGCCGCCCTCAGTGAAGCGATGGAGCACGAGAATCTGCTCGACCAGGTCGCCTTCTGGAACGACGTGCAGCAAGCGATCGCGACGCTCGGCAAACTCCCCTTCGTCGCTGTGCAACCAGAGACGCCGAGCCGCGAGCAGACCGATCACGTCGAGAGCTTGCCTGACGAAAATGACGCGCCATCGGATCAGTCAGAGCCTGAAGCGTTAGCGAAGGACGCCTCGACCTTCGCTAACGCTTCAGGCTCTGAAACGTCGGCGGACTGGCGCGACCCGTTGCGCGCCGCCGCGGCGAAGCTGCTGTCCGCGCGCGAAGTGCTTTACCCCGTCACGATCCATCTGCTCGATGTTAGCTTCCTCGACGATGCCAGCTTCGAGCGTGGCATGCCCGCAGCCTTCGAGTTCGGCATCGCGACCAACTTCATCGCCGACACGCTCACGCTTGAAAAGCTGTACGAACAGAATCCGCAGAAGTTCGCCGAGCTGCAATCGGCCGTCAGCAATGAGCTTGCCGAGGTGTGCGGCGGCAATTACGTCGAGCGCGAGGACGTGATCCTGCCCATCGACTCGCAACTGTGGAACCTGCGCCACGGCCTCGATCGCGCGAAAGAGTTGCTCGGCGCCGACATCCGCGTCTTCGCGCGCAAGCGTTTCGGCTATCACCCGCACTTGCCGCTTTTTCTCAGCTCGAACGGTGTCACGAAGGCCCTGTTTCTGACGTTCGACGAGAACTCCGGTCTGCCGCATTATTCCAACATTGTCGTTAGTTGGCCGTCTCCCGACGGCAAGCAGGTCGATGCCTTCGCCCGGGCGCCAAAATACGCGGACGCTGTCGAGACGTACTACAACCTCGGGCACACGTGGTTCAAGACGACGCGCGAGGATCACGCCGCGACGATCTTCTTGCTGCATCGGGACAAGCCGACGGGCGTCTGGCATCGCGATCTCATGGAACTGGCTCGCCTCGCCCCGGTGCTCGGGCAATGGACGACGTTTTCCCCCTATCTCGGCCAGGTTATGCCGGGCGAGTATCCGTCGATGATGACGGCCGACGATTTCCACTTCGACGCGCTCAGCGAGCGCATCACCGCCAAGAGCGACGAACCAGTCAGCGCCTTCCCGCGCCATCAACGCACGCGCCGGCGTATCGACGCTTGTTGGACCTACGCGGCTCTCCATCGTGCCTTGAGCGGCATCCGCGATACGCTGGATGTCGAGGACGCGCTGCGAGCCCTCGAGAACCAGGCCGAGGGTACGCTGACCGTACCACCTGGGCTTGACAATCTCGAAAAACGCATCGCTGCCGCCTTGGCCGAGCGCTTACAATCGCGGGCCCAGCCGAATCAAGCAGGCTACATGATCCTCAACCCGTGCGGCTTCGCGCGCCGCGCTGCCCTTGAACTTGAAGGAGCCAAGCATCCGTTGCCGATTGAGGGCATCGTCAAGGCGTGCCAGCTTGACAATGGCCTGATGCGCGCCGTCATCGAGGTTCCCGCGCTCGGCTTCGCGTGGCTGCCCAAGGAAGGCCCGCCCGGCACGCCGCCGATGACGTCGAGAGTGCGCATGGCCGATCCAGAGTCGAAAACGATCCGCAACGACGCATATGAGGTCGAAGTCGATGCGGCGAGCGGTGGCCTCAAGGCGATTCGCGATCACAAGACGCGCATCAATCGCCTTGGCCAGATGCTCGTCTTCAATCCCGGCAGCCGCATGGTCGCCAAGGAGATCAAGGTGACATCGAGCGGGCCGGCACTGGCGGAGATCGTCTCCGAGGGCGTCTTGATTGGCGAGCAGGACCAGATCCTCGCGACCTTTCGGCAGCGTTTGCGTCTGTGGTTCGGTCGTCCGCTCTTGGAGATGCGTATCGAGATCACGCCGCAGCAGCCTCCCGCGGGCTACGGTTGGCACGCGTACTTCGGCGCACGATTCGCGTGGCGCGACGAACGCGCGACCTTGATTCGCGGCTTCAACGGCATGGGTTACGTCACCGGCCATCCGCGCCCGCAGACACCAGACTATCTCGACATCCGCACGCCGCCGGTCAACACGACGATCTTCACGGGCGGGCTGCCGTTCCATCAGAAGCAAGGCGGCCGCATGGTCGATGTGATCCTGATCCCCGAGGGCGAAAAGGCGACGGCATTCGAGATGGGCATCGCGTTGGACCGCGAGGTGCCCGCGCAAACCGCATGGGGCTACGTCTCGCCGCTGGCGATCGTGCCGACGCTGAAGGGTCCGCCGCATATCGGCTCGTCGGGCTGGCTATTCCACATCGACGCGTCGAATCTGCTGCTGACGCGCATGACGCCGGGGCGCAGCGAAGGTCGCTCCGCTTCTCCGTTAGCCGGACGCGCAAGCGACGGACAAGCCAATCCGTCGCTTGCGCGTCCGGCTAACATGGCGCCCGGTGACGAGGTCGAGGACGCGATCACCGCCCGCTTCCTGGAGTGCGCCAACTACAGCGGGCTGGCGGAGTTCCGCTGCGTGCGCGATCCGCAGCGCGCGATCGTGCTCGATACGCGCGGCCAATTCCTGCTCGAAGCGAATCGCTCGGGCGACACCGTTCATCTGGAAGTGACACCCAACGATCTCGCGCACGTGCAGGTGGAGTTCAGCTTGCCGACGCCGCTGCCGGAAGCCGACGCGGGCGGGCCGCAGGATTGACGTGGGAACATTCGTTGCTTTGTTGCAGCACATGTGCCGGAAATGCAATGAATTCGACGAACTTGCTGGTCCTGGCAATCGGCGGCGCGCACCCTCGTTGTTCGAGTTTCCTGTCCTGGGCAAGCACACCCATTGCGTTGAGCCGTCTGGGGCGGTATCCTACTGACATGAGTACTGTAAACCAAATTGAACATGCCGTGCGGGGGCTGGCGCCGCAAGACCTTGCGGCGTTCCGAGCCTGGTTTGCCGAATTCGAGGCCGAGTCCTGGGACCGGCAGATGGAGGAAGACGCGGCGGCCGGGCGGCTGGACCGCCTCGCTGACGAGGCGCTACGCGACCTCCGCGAAGGGCGGTGCACCGATCTATGAGGCACCGGGCCACCCCGCGCTTCTGGGGTTGCTACCACGCCCTTCCGGTCGAGGTGCAGCGGCTGGCGGATCGGTGCTATGAGGCACTGCGCCACGATCCACACCACCCGTCGCTTCATTTCAAGAAGGTCGGACGGTGCTGGTCCGTCCGGGTCGGGCTGCACTACCGGGCTATGGCGGTCGAGGACGGCCAGGATATGGCCTGGTTTTGGATCGGATCCCATGCCGACTACGACCACCTGATCAGCCAGCAGTAGCCAAGCCCAAGCCGAGCCTCCCGTAACTTTCCGGCGCGGCGACACGTCAACGATCAATTTCGTCTGTGCTTTGTGTGGACCGCACAAGGACCGGAGAACGTAGAGCTTGTTGATTACCACTGACAGGGAAGAATCATGGCGAAAAAACTGAAACCCATTCATCCGGGCGAACACCTGCGCGAGGATTTCATGAAGCCGCTGGGGCTTTCCAGCAATGCGCTGGCCCGCGCCTTGGAAGTAACCCCAGCGCGCATCAATGAGATCCTTCGCGAACGGCGCGGCATCAGCGCGGACACGGCGCTGCGGCTCGCGCGTTTTTTCGGCACCGACGCGCAGAGTTGGTTGAATTTGCAAAGCCACTACGACATCCAGTGCGCGGAAGATGCGGCGGGCCAAGCGATCCAGCGCATTCGACCGTGCCGGGCTGTCGTCGAGGCGGAATCGCTGGCTTGACGCGGCGGAATCCGCGTGCTCGGTAACGCCTCTTGCGAACCACCGCGCAGTTTCCGAGAATAGGGGCGTGGGCAAGAAAAACTTCGTCAACTGCTTTCACTGATTTGTTAGCCGGACGCGCAAGCGACGGTCCGTTGAATCCTGAATCCGTCGCTTGCGCGTCCGGCTAACTCGGGACTACGCACCCATGTCCGTCGCCGAACTGACTCCCGCCACTGCCGCGCCGTCGCGCCTAACGACGAACTGGATCGTCGGCGCCGGCACCGATCTGCCCTGGTTCATCGGCGGCGCGCTCGCAGGCTATGCGATGTTCGCCATCCACATGGCCATCGAAGCGGGGCATCTGTGGTCCTGGAACATGTTCACCGTCTGGCTCATCTGGTGGATGTTCCTCGACATTCCGCATTTCTTCGGCACCTACGCGCGCACCTACCTGGACAGGGAAGAACGCCACAAGCGGCGCGGCCTGCTCCTGGGCAGCCTGGCGTTTCCCTTCATCGGCCCATTCCTGATCCTCATCAGCTTCGGGCTATTTAGCATCGGGATCGAGCGCTACAGTCTGCCGTTCGATTTGCTGTTCGCGTTCGTCGGCTTGTGGGCGTATTGGCACGTAGTCCGGCAACACTATGGCCTGATGACCCTCTACAAGCGCAAGAACAACGACGCCGCAGCCGTCGATCGTTGGATCGACAACACGCTCCTCTACGTCGGCCTGCTGGCGCCGTTCGTCGCGCTGGTGGCGCGGCATCCGTTGGCCAGGGCGGAGCTGCACCTGCCGGCTCAGGCGCTCCCGGGCACCACGCCATACTTCGTCACCGAGGCGACTGTTTGGGGCGCGATTGTCGCGATCTTCCTCGCGAGCCTGGCGTTCGCGGCGCGGCAAGCGTACCGTTGGCGTTCGGGGATGCCCCTCAATGTGCCAAAGATCCTGTTTCTGCTCGCCGTCGTGCCGCTGCACATTTTCGTGTGCTTTCATCCAGCCGTGCTTCAAGCGTCGCCGACTTCGTTCGCGGCGTTCGTGACCATATTTCACGACATTCAGTATCACGCCATCGTCTGGCACTACCAGCGCAATCGCATTCATCGTCCCGGCGTGGACAAGAGCCGTTTCGGCCTGGCGGCGCTGGTGAGCAGCCACTTCGTGATTTTCTTGGGCTGCGCGATCGCAATGGGCATCGGCGCCTGGGCCTTGAGCTGCACGCTGGGCATCCAGGCCGGCTGCATGAGCTGGATGCCCCACATCGAGAGTGAAGGCTGGCGGCTGTTCGGCGGGTTCACGTGGTATCACGTCTTTTTCGGCGTCGCGGTCGGCTTTATCATGCACCACTACTTCGTCGATCAATTCATCTGGCGGCCGAGCAAGGACAGCGAGTTACGTCACGATCTGCGGCTCAACGCGGCGGAGTAGCATGAACTCGTTGAGCGCTCGCAGGATCCTTGCAGTTACCGTATCCCATTGCCAGCGTCCTGTTATCCCCTCGCTTGCTCTCAGGTTTGGTGAAGAACGGGTTGCCGTTCCGCTGATGGACTCGCGAACGAATTTGGCTATGGTAAGCCTGTTCCCAAAATTCACGCCTTCCGGTGCTCCATGTTGCGACTCCTTACGTCTGTCTTCTTGATCTCATCCGCCGGCATTGCGTCCGCCCAGGGAAAAAACGACGGCTGGCTCGACCTCCTCGGCGACAATCTTTCTGCGTGGAAGGAGCCGTACGGCGATTGGCAGCAAATCGCCGGCGTCGAACTCGATGCGAAGTTGCCGCGCAAGTTTCTCGCCAAGGACGGCAAGGGCGTCTGGTACAACGGGCCCAAAGGCAACGCCCGCAATCTTTTTTCCAGGCAGAACTTCGGCGACGTCGAGATTCACTTTGAATTCAACATCCCCAAGGGCTCCAACTCCGGCATCAAGTTTCACGGCCATTATGAAATCCAGATCCTAGACAGCTTCGGCAAGAAAAATCTCACCGGCGACGACTGCGGCGGCATCTACCCGCGCGCCGAGTTGAAGCCGCGCTACATGCACATCGACAAAGGGATCGCGCCGAAACTCAATGCGTGCAAGGCGCCGGGCGAATGGCAGACGCTCGATGTCGTCTTTTTGGCGCCGCGCTTCGACAAAGAGGGGAAAAAGATCAAGAACGCGATGATCGCCCAAGCCATGTTGAACGGCCAGGTGATTCACAACAAGCAAGAGCTGATGACGCCGACGGGCGATCGCTGGAAGAATGCGGAGATGCGTGAAGGGCCACTGATGGTGCAGGCTGACCACGGGCCGGTCGCGTTTCGCAACATGAAGGTGCGCGCGATCAAGTAGCCGGAAGCGGTCAATCATTTCCGTATCTTCCCCTGCAACTCCAGTAAGTCCAGCAGCGCCTGATCCATCATGCGTTCGCCGGCGCCGACCTCGATCGGGCTGACGGTCGTGTCCGCGCCGTAGCCTCCTTCCGCGACGGCTTCGATGGTTGGGAAGTACTGGTGATAATCGTTGCAGTAGCCGAAGACGAAGAGATGTTCGAGCCGGGCTCGGCGTTTGAGTTGCATGGCGTGGCTGGTGAAGAGTTCGCCGGAGAGGCCGACGAAGCCGATCTTGCCGTCGAGGAGGGCGGTCGTCATGTGCGGGCGGACGCCCCCCTTGTATTCGCGTTCGTAGAAATCGACAAGCTTGGGGAAGAAGGCGAGCGCGTAGGCCGCGTAGACGAGCGGATTGGAGATGTCGATGCGCGAAGCGAACTTGAAGTCGCGTTCGCGCGCATGCAGGTTTTTCGCGTCGGCCATTTCGCACTTCAGCTTTTTGCTTTTTTCGACGACAAACTTGCCGACCGCCGCGCCGAATTTTTCGGGGCCGCCTTCACCTTGCGGGTTCGGGGACAGATCGCCTGCCGCGCCTTGCAGGAAAACGCAGACGCCGCCGAGCTCTTTCTCGACGTGCTGCGTGAGGAAGCCCGGATAGTCGTGCGAGAACTCGCGCAGCGCGGCGGGGAGCATGGTCGGATGGGCCGCAAAATGGACGAGGTGGGCGATCGTTTTGCCGTCGGCGTCGTCGAAGCGAGCGATGAGCATCTCGCGATCGACGGGCTTGTCGGCCCGCTTGGAGTGGCGATTGCGATTGAAGCTAACTTCGTGCGACGCAACACCGAGCCTGGCGGGGCGCAGTTCCTTGTGGGCAGTGACGATCACCTGGACGAGCTTTTCTTCAAGCGTGCGGATGTACGGTTTTTCCTTGCTCGGCCAATCGTCGAGTTCGAGCACAGGGGCGTGATGCGTGTGGCTGGCGACGAGAAAGAGCGTGTCGATGCCGGTGGCGTCCTTGACCTGCTTGCGAATGTTGGCCATGCTATTGCGCGTCGGCGCTCGGCCCAGATCGAGGCCGACGAGCGCCAACTTGCTGTTGCCGACGGCGAGAACGCAGGCGCGCGCGTGCAGCCGATCGCGCACGCCGGTTGAGCCGAGATCGCGCCGAGCAGCGTAGCCCCACATCGGGAAGCCGGTCGGCGGCGTGATGTCGATGTGGGCCGCGCCGGCTCTGATCGCCTCGGCGGACGCGCTTGCGACAATCGTCAAGATAACGAAAAAACTGCCGGCGATTATTCTCACGAGATGCTCCAATCGAGCAGGCCGCGCGTGCGTCACGTTGACCGGACCGGTGGTTCGCCAGACTTGAACGCGCCAACTGCCGGCGGCGGATTTTCGACGGCAGCCGGCGGCGCCATCAGAGCGGCGACGAGCTTGCCGGCCATCATCGACACGGGCAGCGGACTCAACAAGCTGGCGACGATCATCCAATCGGGATGTCCAACCCCCATCGAGTACTTCAGCATGGCGAAATTGCCGACCGTCATCGCCAGCACGAGTGCGCCGATAACGCCCGCATGCACGACCCGGCAACAACTCGCGAGCGCCGCCGCCACGCCGCCGCCTACGAGCGAACCGGCGATATAGCTGCATAGCACGATGGCGAACGCCGTCCACGGCAGCGAGCCCACGTGAGCCCGAACCTGTTCCTGATTGCGCCAGTCGAAACCCGGCGGCGGCGGGGACATGACATTGCTTATCATCTGAATCAACCCAATCGCCACGACGGCGACGATCGCGCCAACGAGGATGGCCGCGATGCTGCGAAGGATCTTCATGGCAGTTCCAACTCCCGCGATTCGAGCATGGCGGCATTTCGTGCCGCCATGTGTGGAATATCATGTTGAATTCAAATGACCGGCGCAGGAGTGTACCCGATAAGGCGAAGTGTTGCCAGAGATCTTGCAGCGAAGGACGCTATTGCCCGCGCGACGCCGAGCCATGCCGCGACGCCGCGATCGGCGCTCCCGGCGGCAAAGGTCGGCCGGCCACATCGTGGCCGCGCTCGTAGAGATGATTGCGCAGTTCGCGGAACAATTCGAAACTGTCGGGATAGACCCAGAAGGTCACCGTCGTCAGCCTGGCGTCGATCGGATCGACGAGTCGCCGAAACGCGGAGTTTGCGCGTAAGGCTTGCTCCTTGGTCTCGCCGCGTTCGTTTGTCAACGGCTCCACGACCCACTCGCTCAAACCATAGCGATAGCTTCCGGGCGCTGGAGTCGGACCCGCGTCCATAATGCCGCGTTCGCGCTCGACGGCGAATCGCAGGCGATACGCCCCGATGGGGGAGGTCCTGCGTTCGACGCGCCAGCTCGTCTTCAATTCGTCGCCGAGATCATCGATCGAACCCTTGACCTCGCGCATGAACGCGGGCACATCGATGTACGTCACGCGCCCGGCCTGGCACTCGAAGAACAGCTCTTCCGTGTCCACGGCTCGACTCAATGGAGCGTGGTACTTGAGTTCTTTCTTCGGCGCCGGCTCGGCTTCGAGCTTCTTGAGTTCATCGAGCAACTGCTTCGAGCGTTGCCGAACTTGCGCGACGGTGAGACTTGCCTGCTGTACCTGGACACCGTGGACCGCGCCCTTGGATTGCAGCGTCTTCTCTTTGTGTTCGAGTTCGTTGCGGCGTCCGATCACAAGGACGAGTTGACGCGCGACGTCTTTCGACGATTGCTCGGCCAATTCGAGGTCCTTTAGTTGCTTGAGCAGCTTGGTCTTGGCGTCGTCGAGGTCGTTTTTTGATTGTTCGACGCGTGCGTGCAGTGGATCGTCGCTGGCTTTCAGCTCCATTGATGCACCGGCCGGCGACTCCAAGTTGAGCCAGTGCATGGATGTGTGATACGAGCGCGCGCCAACCCAAGTGACCAGAATGAGCCGGATAATGATGCCGACGACGTTGGTCACCAGATCGAGAAACGAATCGAAGCTGAAGTGGGTCGATTCGTCTCGTTTGGGTCTTCTTCGGCGTAACATCGTCGGCCCTTCATGCTTGGTCCATGGTCCGTCGCAAAGATTTAGGACTTACCACGGACTACGGACTAATTCTCCACGTTCTCGCGCGTCATCGGTACGTTGAGTGGGACCAGCAAGGGATACGCGTGATAATACGAGCGCAAGCCCGTGGACGACACATGGAAACGGATCACTGGACGGTAGGGAGGCTCGCCGGGGCGGACCGAGGCCTGGCGCTTGTGGATCAGGTTCGCGATGGATTGCGCGAAAGTCTGGTCGAGCGAAGGCGTGTTGCCGGCGGACCAGCGGAAGGGGGTGCCGCCAGGGGAGACGGTGACGTAGTCGGCGTGACAATCGATGGTGATGACGAAATCACGATCGCCGAAAAGCCGGACGGGCGTCGAGGTTTTTCGGACTGGTGCGGGATCGATCGGCGGGAACATCTTGGCGCCGGCGTCGAGGGGACCTTGGTCGGATGGGGCTCCATTGGAGGGGCGTTGGCCCGCGCTGCTGTTGCCAGGCATGGGCGCGTTGCTCGTGCCGCTGTTGCCAGGCATGGGCGCGTTGCTCGGGTTGCTGTTGCCAGGCATGGGCGCGTTGCTCGTGCCGCTGTTGCCAGGCATGGGCGCGTTGATCGGGTTGTTGTTGCCAGGAATGGGCGCGTTGCTCGGGTTGTTGTTGCCAGGAATGGGCGCGTTGCTCGGGCCGACGCCTGGTGAGTTGGGAGGACCGACGTTGGAGCCTGGAATGGGCGGGATCAACGGTTTGCCGACGTCGCCGGTCGAGGCGATGGGAACGGGAGGCGTCATTCGCGAGGTCGGTACGAATGCCGGTCCGGGGCCGGCGTTGTTATACGAATTAGTACCTATTACCGGCGGCGGACCAGGAGTGCCTGACGTCGGCGTGCCGCCCGATGGAATGCCACCGAACGAATGCGGCATGCTGCCCGACGGATTGCGGAGATCCGACGAAGGCGGCGTGCTTCCTAGGGGAAAGCCGACGAGCGCAGGCAGCGGCGCGATTCCGCCGGGCGACTTCGGGGCGTCTTTCGGCCAGGCGATCTGGACCGGACGCGCCGGCTTGGCGTTGGGGTCGCCATTGAAATCGAGAGCCCAATCCTGATCGACCAGCTCATAGCCAAAATCAAGCTCGAAGCCCGCGAGCGTGGCGGCCGCCTTGTAGTAGCTGGCGATGCCATCGGGCCGAATCAGGAAGAGCACGTAAGGCCCCGCCTTGTCCTCAGCGGGTGAGCGTGTTTTGTCCTTGGCGGCCTTCGCGCTGACGAGCGGGCCGGCGTGGCGCTCGACCTCGGCGCGGATCGAGTTCGGCGTGAAGTCGAGTCCGTCGAGCAGCTTTCTCTCAGGATGAAAGAGCACCCCGGTGCGGACGCATTCGACGTAGATTGGCGGTCGGCCATCACCGCGCTTGCCGCGATAGGGGACGAGCGAGTACACCGGCGTCTCGCGCGCTTTCAATGCGCGCAGCGCCTGGAATGCGAGTTCAAGGTCGGCTAACTCCTTGGTCGCGTCGATCAATTCCTTCTTCGACGCGGTCTCTTTTTGCGCGGTGTCGTTGAGCTCAGTGTGCTGACTTGCGATTTGCAACTGGATGGCGCCGATTTTCGCCGTCTCACTCTTGACTTGCTGCGCGAGCTCGTTGTGCCGGGATTGGATGAGCACCAGTTTCTTGCTGGTGTCGTCGAGTTGGCCGTGCAGTAGCTTGGCGTCGCTGTCGAGCTGCCCTTGCTGGTCCAGGAGCGTTTGCCGCAAGCGCTCTTTTGCGTTCTCCCATTCGGCATTGCGAGTCTCTTCCTCCTCCTGCGTACGTTTCTTGCGTTCGGCGTGCAGGGCGTTGACTTGATGCTGGGCGGCGATCTTGGCTCGGCGATCCATCATGAAAAGCAACAAGAGGAGCGACCCCATCGCGCAGAGCAAGACTGCGAGAAATGGGAACGTCGAGACCTGCAATTTCGTACGTGGTCGGCGCATCGCTGTTTTTCTCCCCTCTCCCACAGAGAGAGGGGCCGGGGACTAAGGGCGGGGCGTCCAGGGATTCAGTGTCTTCGTAGCGGTCGTGGGAGGCGAGACATTCGTGGGTACACCGACCCTCACCCCCGGCCCCTCTCCCAATGGCAGAGGGGAGAAATACCTATGCCGCGCCCTTGTGCATCGGCACGATGCGTGGCGTCGATTGCTGGGCCGGGCTGACGCGCGTCGTCAGCAGATGGATGGCCCCGGTCAAGCTCTCGACGGCTTGCTTGAACGTCGCGGAATTCGCGAGCAAGCCGAGGTTCTGATTGAGCGCCTCCTGCAAGCGGATGAGCTGTGATTCACTCGACTGCACGTTGGCGATCAATTCGATCGACAGGTTGATCGCGTCGGTCAGCCGGGCAAGGCCGGCCTGATGCTCGCGGCCGTTCTCGTTGGCCGACGCGGCGAACTTGGCCAGGCCGTCGATCAGGGTCTGATGGCGTTCCAGTAGCTTTTTTTCGGTCTCGACGATGCGTTGCCCGAAGCGCGTCAGCGTCGCCTCGAGCGCTTGCACCAGCTTGTCGTGCTGCGGCGTCGCCTGCTGCCAGCGTTCTTCGGTCTTTTTCATACTCGCTTCCCACAGGCTGTTTTGATTCTGCAGGAGATGCTGGATCATGTTCGGAAGATCGAGCGGCGTGGCGGCGCCTCCATGAGTGCGTGCGAAACGATGCGCCAACTCCGCATCGACGTATTGATCGACGCGTTCGAGCAGGTTCTGTTCGATCTTCTCGACGAGGTAGTTGAAGAACATCGCGATCAAAGTCAACGCCAGGGCCAGCGCCGTCGCGTCGAAGGCTTTGGTCAGGCCTTGCGTGACGTTGTCGGCGCCTCCTTTTTCCAGATCGGCGGGATTGATGCTGCCGATCGCGTCGGTGATGCCGAGCACGGTGCCGAGGAAGCCCAAGATCGGCATCGCCCAGATGAGGAAGCGATTGAGCGCGTAGCTCCCGTCGAGTGCCATCGCATCGTTGTCCGCAAGCGTGCGCATCTGATCGTCGAGATCGGCGGCAGTCCCGCGGTTCTGGACGAAGCTCAGAATGTTGGCGATGCGTCGGCCGATGTACGTGCTCTTGGCGCCGTCCCAGACGAGGTTGAGCTTCTGTTGCAATTTGGTCACATCGCTCGCGGGCATCGGTTTGCCGTCCCAGCTGGGCAACAGGTCCTGACCCTGCATGTAGCGTTCATAGATCGAGCCGAGAAACTTGGCGACGAGCGCGGCGAAGCAACAAAAGAAGATCACGACGACTGCCTGCTCGGCAAGGTGCTGGACGTAGCGCTGCACCGTCGGATCTTGCCAGGGGCCGAACTGAATCAGGTAGAGCGTGCCGATGCCGACCGGCGTGCCGATCAGGAACGTGAACCAGGTGACGAACGAACTGCGGCGCGTTTCCAGACCTGTGCGAGCGGATTGGCCCATGACGATGCCTCCATGCATTGGATAATGCTCGTAACATCGGCAATTGCCGCGTCAGATCATGACGGTATTACGCCTCGTGTACGATGGCCGCGCGAAGTTGCATAGAATAGCAAAAGCTCGTTTTGTTTGACGAGAGTCTGGGCAATGTTTAGCCGCGGGTCGCAGACCCGCGCGGATGGAATTGACGACATGAACGCACGCAATCGTTTACTTGAAGCCTTCAAAGCGAGGGCCTTCTCGTTCGGCGACTTCACGCTCGCCTCGGGCAAGAAGAGCAGCTACTACGTCAACAGCAAGAAGGCGATCTTCAACGGCGCCGTCGTCAACCTGTTGAGCGAAGTCCTGTGGGAGATGACGCAAGACCTGAACCTCGATGCTGCGGGCGGACTCGAAGTCGGTGCGATACCGATGGCCGCCGTTTTGGCGCAGCGCTACGCCATGAACGGCAAGGCGCTCGAAGGCTTTTTCGTGCGTAAACAGGCGAAGGAGCACGGCGCCAAGGAACGGGTCGAAGGCGTCTTGAAAGCGGGGATGCGCGTCGCGGTGCTCGATGACGTGTTGACAACGGGCGGATCGGTATTGCAAGCGATCGCGGAGATCGAGAAGGTCGGCGCACTCGTCGTCGCGGTGGTGTGCATCGTCGATCGTCTCGAAGGCGCGGGCACGGCCCTGGCGAAGTACCCGTTTCGGCCGATTTTCACGATCCGCGATTTCGGCGTCGAACCGCCGGTGGGGTGAGTCATTGAAGAGGACAACATGACCTTGCCGTTGACGAATCGCACGATCGCGCTTGCCGAGGGCCGCCAACTCGAAGAGCTGGCGGCGATGCTCGAAAAGGAAGGCGCGACCCCACTTCGCTGTCCCCTGCTGGCGATTCTCGACGCGCCCGATGACACGCCGATTCTCGCCTGGCTCGAACAACTGCAAGCGGGCAAACTTGACTGGGTGATTCTGCTCACGGGCGAAGGCTTGCGGCGTTTGCTCACGTGCGCGGATCGACACGGCCGACGGGACGCCGTCATCACAGCCCTCGCGAAGACGCGCACCATCACGCGTGGGCCGAAGCCCGTGCGCGCGATGAAAGACGTTGGTCTTGCGCCAACGCTGATCGCCCAGACGCCGACAACCGACGGCGTCATCGCGTCCATGCGCTCGGTCGAACTGCGCGGCTTAACCGTGGGCGTCCAGCTTTACAGCGACGCCAATCCGCCGCTTACGCAGTTCTTGCGCGACGCCGGCGCGACCCCCTTCTCCGTGCAGCCTTACGTTTATGCGCCCGCTAGCGATGCGGAGCACGTTGTCGGCTTGTTTCAGCGCATGGCGGCCGGCACGGTCGATGCGCTTGTTTTGACAAGCTCGCCGCAGATCGATCGGTTGTTCGAGATCGCAGAGGAACGTCAGCAACTTGCCTTGCTCAAGCAAGGCCTCGCGAACACATTGGTTGCCGCGGTTGGTCCCATCGTGCAAGAGAATTTGCACAAGCGCGGCGTCGAGGTACACGTCTGCCCAGAACAAGGATTTGTCATGAAGAACCTGGTGCAGCACCTCAAGAAGGCGTTGGCGAAATGACGCTCATCCGTATCGATCCAAAGCGCGCCGGCCCGACCGCTTTCGGCGTGCTCATTCCGCATGGCGCGAAGACGCTCGTGATACTGCGGCCGCGCGCATTGGAGTGGGACCTCTTGCCCGCACGATGGGACGACCAACGCGAACACGCCCCGGAGTTCTGCGCGTTTGCGCGTGACGAGGCGGCCGGCGTTGCGCGCAAGCTCGTCGCGGCTTTGGAAGCGGCGGTCGCGGATGGCGTGTGTCCCGTGCAGACGTTCGGCGATCCAGTCGGTCGCCAGCTGCAAGTCTGGCTGCGCGCCGCCGAGCTTGTTTGGATAGTGTGCCAGAGAACGCCAGGGCAAGCATATCAACCAATGATCTTCCATACGCTTGAAGAGGCAACGAGCGCGGGAGAAAAAATCGCGGCAATCGTTTGGCCAAACGAGGACGCCAAGCAAGAGTATTACGTCAACACACAGAATCTCGAATAGGTCAGGGAATATCCGGTGCCGCCACGGATCAAGAGCTGTGGGCCGATTTCGCCGAAATCGGCGTGCTGCATTGCCCTCGGCGAGGTCACCCTACTGTGGCGGCCCATATTACAATTGGTGCGTTTGTTCACTGCGGGCCAAAATATTCCGCTTTTCCTGTTGTCGTGAAGAGATAGATGCGGAGATAATACCACACGGCTAGAATCGTCCCCATTTCCTTCGACAGGGAGTACGCCATGGCCAGCTCCACTCTGTGCGTCGCATGTGCGCAGTTGCCACAAAAAGATGCGGGTCTCGCCGTCTCCAAGCAACAGTGCCTTGCGTGCAAGACGACCTTCGGGCTCACGTCATATGGCGCGCCGTTTCGCATCAAGCCGACGAAGCGCAGTCTGGTGATGTCTCCCATGGTCCTGACGGGCGTGACGATCGGCTGCGGTTTTTTCATGTTCGTGATGTTTCTCGTGGGGCTGGGTTTCTGGACGAAGGATCAAGTGCGTCCGAAAGCGAATCGCCCCGCCGATCCCCCCGCGCCGAACGAGCTGGCGCGCATTCGCGAGGTCGCGGTAGATGAGCGCTTCCCATCGAACATCGCTCCCCCGACGGCCAAGAAGCGCATTCGCGATCTGATCGCGATGATCAAAGGCGAGAACGATGTCAAGCAGGACAATTTCCTCGTGATGCACATGGAACGCCGGTCGGAGTTGCGCGGCATGCCGTTCGTCATGGGCGACGCGTGCCGGATGGACGGCAAGCGGGCCCGCTCCTTCCAGACCTCCGTCGAGGCCGTGCGCAACGGGTTCGATCGCGATTCAGGCCAGAAGCGCGGGGCCCCGGCCAAAGACGACGGCCAGCACTCCGGTTTCTGGAACGCCTACATGTCACAGGCCGGCGCTCAAGGCGGCATGGAGAGCGACGCGGGTATCGCCGCTCTGACGCAGATGATCGGCCCCGAACGCAAGTCGATGCGGGCCGGGCTGGTGCGCCAACTCGCCAGCGCCAAGCGCGCGGAAGCGACCCGTGCCCTTGCTCGTGCCGCGGTCTTCGATGTCGATCTCGATGTGCGCGAAGCCGCCATCAAGGCGTTGAAAGAGGACGGCCGCGGCAAGGACGTCTCCGGCGAGGTCTTCGTGCGTGCGATTCGCTATCCGATGGCGTCCGTCGCCAAGCAAGCCGCCCATGCAATGCTCGCTCTCGAACGCACGGATCTGCTGCCGGAACTCGCCGCGTTTCTCGATGAAAAGGCGCCGGGTGATCCGGAAGACAAAGTGGTCGATGGCAAGTTCGCGTGTGTGGTCCGCGAGGTCGTCAAGATTAACCACCATCGCAATTGCTTGTTGTGTCATCCTCCCGCGCAGACCGGCCAAACGCACGAGGTGCCGGGTGTGATGCCGATCCCGGGTGCGCCGTTTCCGTCGTCGCCGAGTGAGGCGTACGGCAACGCTCAATCTTCAAACGATCCGATGGTTCGCGCGGATACGACGTACTTGCGTCAGGATTTCTCCGTGATGATGCCGGTCGAGAACGCCGCGCCGTGGCCGGAAATGCAACGGTTCGACTTCTTAGTGCGCAGCCGCGTCGTTGAAGGCCAAGAACTGGCGACGCTGCAAAACCTCGTTGCGAGTCGTCCCGCGACGTTCCAGTCCGAGAACCACAAGGCCGCCTTGTTGGTTCTGCGCCGCCTGAGTGGGCAGGACGCCGACCCCAATCAAGCGGCCTGGCAACGGGTGCTGGACAACCGCGTCGAGTAGTTTGCAGCAGATTTCCCGTTAGCCGGACGCGCCAGCGA